>PXAQ01000005.1 GCA_003567095.1 Phycisphaerae bacterium | reverse complement strand
TTTACCCGGTGGTGTAATCGGTAACACAGAGGTTTTTGGTACCTCCGTTCCAGGTTCGAGTCCTGGCCGGGTAGGTGTTCAGGTTAAACATCAAAAAGTAAAGATCAAAATTGTTTTATTATGGTTGAGGTTTCTGCTGTCATTTTGGCCGCCGGGCAAAGCACGCGGATGAACACCCGGATACCAAAGGTGCTGCACGAGGTGTGTGGGCGCCCGATGCTGGAGTGGGTACTGTCGGCCTGCCGCAGTGCCGGCGTTACAAAGCATTATGTGGTCGTCGGTTACGGCAAAGACCAGATTGTGGCCCAATACGGGGCCGACGGGGATGTCCGCTTTGTCGAGCAGGCCGAGCAGCGCGGCACCGGGCACGCGGTGATGTGCTGCCGCGAGCATCTGGCTGGCTTTAAGGGTCTGACGCTGGTGTTGTGCGGCGATGCGCCGCTGATTCGCACCGAAACCGTTAAGACATTGATTGATAAGCACTTACAGGAAAAATCGGCGGTGACGCTGGCCACGGCCCAGATGAGCGACCCGACCGGTTACGGGCGGATTGTCCGAGACGGCTACGGCAATATCCAGGGCATCGTCGAGCATAATGACTGTACGCCCGAGCAGCGGGCGATTTCGGAGATCAATCCGGGGTATTTTTGCTTCAATACGCCGCTGCTGCTTGAGGCATTGGACAAAATTACTCCGGATAACAAGAAAAACGAGTATTATCTGACCGATGCGCTGCATATTTTGCTGGACGGCGGGCACAAGGCCACGGCGGTGACGGCGGTAGCCGAAGAGGACGCGATGGGCGTCAACAACCGCCTGCAACTTTCGACCGCGGGCAAGATTATGCAGCAGCGCATCCAGGACCGCCTGATGGCCGAGGGGGTGACGATTGTCGATCCGCTCAATACGTGGATTGACGCCCGCGCCGAGATCGGTCAGGACACCATTATTGAACCGTTTACCTATCTGCACGGCCGGATTCGCATCGGCGCCAACAGCCGTATCGGCGCCGGATGTGTGACGACCGATCCGAGCGGCGATGGTGCCGCGGCGATTGTCATCGGCGACGGGGCGACCGTCGGGCCGGGCTCGGTGCTCAAGGCGCCGGCGGTCGTTGACGACGGGCAGTCAGTAGCGCCCGGCTCTGTCATCGGCGACGGGGACCCACACACCTGCAATCACCAGGAGAGATATGATGCTTAGTCGACCATCCCTTGTGTTCAGCGGGTCGGCCAATCCAGACCTGACCACGGCAATATGCAGCTATTTGAATGCCAAGCCTGGTCGGGTGACGATTGAGCGATTTCCGGACGGCGAGAAACTGATCAAACTGGAGTCCGAGGTGCGGGGACGCGACTGCTTTGTGGTCCAGCCGACCTGTGCGCCGGTGGATGACAACCTGGTTGAGCTGCTGATTTTCCTGGATTGCCTGTGCCGGGCCAGCGCAGACAGGGTCACGGCGGTGGTTCCCTATTACGGCTATGCGCGTCAGGATCGCAAAGATGCCGGCCGCGTGCCGATTACCGCCAAGCTGATCGCCAATGTCATCACGGCCGCCGGAGCCGACCGGGTACTGTCGGTGGATATGCACGCCAATCAGCTCCAGGGATTTTTTGATATTCCGATTGATCACCTCTCGGCTGAGCCGGTGATTGTCGAGTATCTGCGTCAGAAAAAGATCAAAGACCTGACGGTGGTTGCCCCGGACGTGGGCAATATCAAATTGGCCTCGCGCTATGCCACGGCCCTGCACGGGGAGCTGGCCATCATTCACAAGCGGCGCATCAGCGGCAAGGAAGTGCTCTGTGAGGAATTTATCGGCAATGTCAAAGACCGCAATATCGTGATGGTCGATGATATGATCTCCACCGCAGGGACCATCTGCGGCGCAGCGCACATGGCCAAAAAGCTCGGCGCCCGCAACATTTACGCCGGGGCGACGCACGGGGTATTCTCACACCCGGCGGTCGAAAAGCTTCGAGACGCCCCGATTGATGAGGTGTTCGTCACCGATACGATTCCGGTGCACGAAGAGTCGCGTCAAGTCAAGAACCTGAAAATCCTGAGCGTGGCCGAGCTGCTGGGCGAGGCGATTCGGCGGATTCATATGAACGAGTCGGTCAGCTCCATGTTTGCACCGCAATAGTGAGCGGTGTTCGAAAATACCGGTAAGCGTAAAGAATTTAAACACTATACAATGAGGAACGTATGGCAACAGAAACATTAAGTTTGAAAGCGGATGTCCGGCAGAAATCTGGGTCCAATGACGCGCGGCGTCTTCGCAAGGCGGGGATGCTCCCGGCGGTCGTCTACGGCCACGGTCAAGAGCCGATATCGATCGCGGTCAATACGCACGATTTTATCAACGGTCTGCATCACGGGCATCGGCTGTTTAATGTCGATCTGAAAGGGCAATCCGAGACCCTTCTGCTCAAGGATGTGCAATATGACTATCTGGGCAAAGACGTTATTCACGTCGATTTGATTCGCGTGGATATGACCGAGCGGGTAACCGTCGAGGTGCCGCTGGACTTTCGCGGCGTAGCCAAGGGCACAACCGCCGGCGGTATTCTCGATGAGGTCATGACCCACCTGGAAATTGAGTGTGAAGTAACCCGGATTCCGGACGAAATTGCTGTTATCGTGCGCGATCTGGAAGTGGGCGACGCCCTGCACGCCAAAGATATTGAGATTCCGGAAGGCACCGAGCTCATGACCGATCCGGAGGCGCTGGTGGTGATCTGTCACGAAACCAAGGCCGCCGCGGCTGAAGACGAAGAGATCGCCGAAGGCGAAGAGGGCGCCGCCGAAGGCACCGAGCCAGAAGTGCTTACCGAACGCAACAAAGAAGAGACCGAGTAGGGCCGGTACGTTATCGGCTGAAGGCACCCTGTATGGCTGGACTATTGGCCAAGTTGTTCGGCGAGTCGGGCGTATCGGATGAGCCTACGCCGAAGCGCTTGATTGTCGGGCTGGGCAACCCCGGTTCCAAGTATGACCGGACACGGCACAACGCCGGATTTATGGTCGTCGATGCGCTGGCCGAGCGTTTAGGCGTCGCCATCCGTCGAAAAGCGTTCGGCGGGCTGGTCGCCGAGACGACGCTGGGTGATATGAAGCTGGTTTTGCTCAAGCCCCAGCAGTTTATGAATCGCAGCGGGCATGTAGCCGCCACGGCGGCAGGTTATTATAAGATCCCGCCTCGGGATGTGATGGTAGTGCTGGATGATCTGGCCCTGCCGGTTGGGCATATTCGTCTGCGAGCCAAAGGCTCGGCCGGCGGGCACAATGGGCTCAAAGATATCATCGCACGGCTTGGAACGGATGCGTTTGCCCGGCTGCGGGTGGGCATCGACGATGACCGGCAGCGCGATACGGTCGATTATGTGCTGTCCCGATTTGACAGCGACCAGCAGGCAGCCGTCCAGCAAGCGGCGGACCGATCGGTTGAGGCCCTGTTGTGCTGGGCACAGGACGGCATCGAAACGGCGATGAATCGCTTTAACAGCCGGGCGGTGACCGGCGAAAAAGAGGGTTAACGCAATACCAAAAAAATAAGGCGGCACTGTGCCGCTCAATGAAACTGAACGTAACCTGTAAAAATGAAACCGACTCTATCGGGAGGTACACAATTTGGAAACGGCAGTAAAACGAATGTATGAAGGCTTGTTCCTGGTGGACACGGCGATTGCCGCCGCGGACTGGGACCTTGTATGCGAGACGATTAACCGGATTCTGGACAGGGCTGAGACCGAGGTCGTATCGTTTCGCAAGTGGGATGAACGAAAGCTGACGTATGACATCGGCAAGGTGTCGCGCGGCACGTATATCCTGGTGTATTTCAATTGCGATCCGTTGCGAGTTGGCGGCATTGAGCGCGATGTGCAGTTGTCCGAGACGCTGCTGCGGGTGATGATCCTGCGAACGGATCGGATGACCCAAGACGATATTGAGAGGCCCACGCCGCTGATGGTCGCTGAAAAGCAGGCCGAAGAAGAAGCGGCCCAAGCGGCAGCGGAGGCAGCCGAAGCAGAAAAGGCCCGCGCCGCTGAGGCGCCCGAGACCGGCAGCGATAGCGACGTCAACGTGACCGACGAAAGCCAAGAGAGCCAGGAGAGCCAGGAGAGCCAGGAAGGCCAGCAAGCCGGCGACGCCGAGGATACCGCCTCACCCGAAGACCAAGACCACGAGCAGCGCTAAAGGTTGCCTCCGGCAAGCCCGGATTAAACAGGAAAGGATAGCGATGGCCAGTTTAAATAAAGTATTGCTGATGGGAAATATGACCCGCGATCCGCAGTTGTCGTACCTGCCCAGCCAGACGCCTGTGGTCGAGTTCGGGCTGGCAATGAGCCGAAAGTACAAGAAGCAGGACGGCACGATGGCCGAGGATACGTGCTTTGTCGATTGTCAGTTGTTCGGCAAGCGGGCCGAAGTGGTGAACAAATATTTCAAAAAGGGCGAGCCAATTTTTGTCGAAGGACGGTTGAAATTCGACAGGTGGCAGGCCCAGGACGGATCCACCCGAAGCAAATTGCGCGTCTTTGTCGAGAACTTTGAGTTTATCGGCAGAGGCGGCGGGCAAGGCGGGCAAAGCGGCCAGGGCGGCGGGTACGGCGAGTCGTCCAGCGCCGGCGGCTATGGCGGCGACGATATGGGCGGACCGCCGCAGCCCGAGGTCCCGAACGACGACATCCCGTTTTGAGAAATGTTAAGCAGTCCCGTCCGCTGCGGGCGGAACTGTGCGAGTGATAAACCCGTAAAACGAACATAAAGATAGACAGGAAAAAATGTTATGAAAACAACACGAAGACCCGCCTCTTCACGGCGAAAACGCACGTTGATGACCATTCGCGAGCAGACCCAGTGCCGGTTCTGCCGTGACGGCAAAGACTACATTGACTATAAAGATCTCGAGACCATCAGCAAGCTGGTGACCAATCGCGGCAAGATTTTTTCCCGCAAACGCAGCGGCAACTGCGCCGGCTGTCAGCGGAAGGTCAAACGCGCCATCAAGCGGGCCCGTTTTATGGCCCTGCTGCCCTACACGGCCTGATGGGCGTCGGACAACGAGTGGCTGAAATGATCACACTAATTTGAGACACAGGAGTACCACAATGAGAGTTTTGTTGTGCAGTGATGTGGAAAAGCTGGGTTGGCTTGGCGATATTGTTGATGTAAAAGAGGGCTATGCTCGCAATTATTTGCTGCCGCAGGCACTGGCCACGGTTCCCAGCGAGGCCAATATCAAGGCGCTGGCTGAGGAAAAGGCCCGCCGCGCCGAGGCGCGACAGTTGGTTTTGGAGCAAAAACAGCGGTTGGTTTCGGCCGTTCAGGACGCCGAGGTGGCCCTGACCGCCAAGGCCAACGAGCAGGGGCATCTGTTCGGCTCAGTTACCGAGCGCGATATTGCTGAAAATTTACGTCAACAAGGCTTTGACGTTGCGGACGAAATGGTTAAAATGGACGGTCATATCAAGGAGCTGGGTGTCAGTGAGGTCACGGTGCGTGCCGCGGCCGACCTGACGGCAACCGTTCGAGTGGTCGTTAATTCGCAGGAACAAACCGTTGACGCAACACAAGACAGCAACAGCTCGTAAATACGACACGCAATCGCTTAGCGATGCGGTCCTTCAGGATGTACTGGCCGGTCGCACGCTGCCGGCTTCGCCAGAGGCCGAAGCGGCGGTCTTGGGGGCAATGATTTTGGATCGGGAATGTATCGGTCCGGTCATTGAACTTATTCAAGCCGACAATTTTGCGCGCACCGAGCATCGTCTGATTTTTGAGGCGCTGCTGGGGTTGTATGAGACCAACAGCAGTATCGATCTGGTGCTCCTGCGGGATGTCCTCAAAAAAGAAGATCACCTGGAGGCAGCCGGCGGCGTGGAGTACCTGGTCAAGGTCGCCGAGTCGGTTCCCACCGCGGCCAATGCGGAGTATTACGGCTCGATTGTGCGTGAAAAGGCGATGCTGCGTGAATTGGCACGCACATGTGCCGAAATTATGCAGGATGCCTGCGATCAGGCCGGCGATGTCGGCCATAAGCTCGACCAGGCCGAACAGCGGATCTTTGCCGTGACGGAAAAAAAGATCACCGGTGCGGCCGTGCCAATCAAGAGCTTGGTTACCGAGGCGTTTGAGGCCATCGAGGCCCGCAAAGGCTCGCATGTAACGGGACAGCCGACAGGCTTTGAGGAGCTTAACCAGATGCTGTGCGGCCTGCAAAACGGCGAGATGATTATTGTTGCCGCGCGGCCGAGTATGGGCAAGACCAGCTTTGCCCTGAATATGGCCGAGCATCAGGCGATCGATGAGAACATCCCGGTGGTTATTTTTTCCCTGGAAATGGGCCGTCAGCAGCTGACCGAGCGTCTGTTGTGCAGCCGCTCGGGAGTGGATTCCCAGCTGGTTCGCAAAGGCATGCTCAGTACCGACCAGTTTGCCGATCTGACGCGGGCCGGGGGGGAGTTGTTTGAAAAGCCGCTGTTTATCGACGATACGCCGGGGCTGACCCCCATGATGATTCGCGCCAAATGCCGCCGGCTTAAAAGCCAGTACGATATTCAGGCGGTGTACGTTGATTATATGCAGTTGATGGCGCTGGGCGGACGTGTCGAGTCGCGCCAGCAGGAAATCAGCACAATTTCACGCCAGTTGAAGGGGCTGGCCCGCGAGCTGGAGGTGCCGGTGGTGGTGCTCAGCCAGCTCAATCGCGCTGCCGAAGGACGTGAGGGACATCGCCCGCGCATGAGCGATCTGCGTGAAAGCGGCAGTATCGAACAGGACGCCGATGTGGTGATACTGCTGCATCGCGAAGCATATTATCACCGCAGCGATCCCGGCTGGGAAGAGGAGAACCCCGATAAAGTCAATACGGCTGAAATTATCATCGCCAAGCAGCGAAACGGCCCGACGGATGTGGTTGAGCTGATCTTTGACGGACGCCAGACACGGTTTAAGCCCAAATATCATGAGCCGGCGCCGTTTTAATGACCGCCGCCGAAACAAAAACATTAACTCGGGGCGCCGGTCATTGGCCGGGGCTTTTGATTAAAACCAAGCTTACGGAACCTTTGTTTTAGCGTGAATAATCCAAGACCCATAACGCCTCGGGTGCACTATCAGCAAGCGTGCGATAACTCTGTTTGGAGACAGCAATGCGATTAGGATATGGATGGCTGCTGGGGGTATTTGTCGTGACGACGGCGTGCTTTGCGCAGGCAGCGCCGGAGCCGGCCGAGGGACTGGTCATCAGCCGCTTGGAGACGGCCGGCAATGTGACGCTGACACGGGCTGAGATTCTTGCCCGGGCCGGTCTGCGCCCCGGGCAGCGATTCAGTGCTGCCCAGGCGACCGCCGACGCGCAGCGCATCGCGCGGCTGGAAGGGGTTGAGACGGCCTACTACAGTGTTGAGGTGGTCGACGAACGCGTCGTCCTGACCTATGTGGTGATCGAACAAAACCTGGTGCGTTCGCTGGCGATTCGCGGTAACGAGCATTTCAGCGATTCGCGTCTGGTCAGGGAATTGCCGTTTTCCCGGGGCGATTACTTGGACGTGTTTGCGGTGCGGGCCGGCCGCGATGCCATCGAACAGCTCTACCGCAAACGCGGCTATGCCTGGGTGTCGGTGACGATTGATGAGGCAGCGCTGGCGGTCGGTCAGGTGGACTACACCATCGACGAAGGGCCGCGACCCCGCATTCAGGCGGTGCGCTTTGTGGGCAATCGGGCCTTCAGCGACCGGGAACTGCGAAAAGCGGTGGATACCCGAGTTCGGAAGTTCTTAATCTTTCAGCAGTATTACAACCCCCAGACGGTCGAAGACGATCAGCGCACTCTGGTACGGGTCTATCAGGATCGGGCGTTTCTGGATGTCCGGGTCAGCAGCGAGGTGGCCTTCGACGAGGACAAATTCTCAGCCGAGGTGATGTTTCACATCGAAGAGGGGCCGGTCTATCGCGTCGAGTCGATCCGTTTTGCGGGCAATACGTTTTATGACGACTGGCAGCTGCGCCAGGATTTGCGGCTGCGCGAAGACTTTTATTACAGTCATGAACGGGCCGAGGCGGACGCCCGAAAGATCCGGTCACTCTATCGCGGGCGCGGGTTTGTGGATGCGCAGGTGCAGCTGAGGCGGACATTTCTTGACGAGCCCCGGGTGGCGGTGGACTTTGTGATTACCGAAGGCGACCGCTGCCGTATCGGAGAGGTGCTCATCATCGGCAATACCACCATCAAGGATCGCGCCATACGGCGGGTGCTGGATGAGGAAGGCTTTAGCCCCGGGGCGTGGTACGATGCCGACGCGGCACGGGGAGACGGCACCGGCCAGCTGGAACGGATTGTCCAGCATACCGTCGTGACCGAATCGGTTCGGATTACCCCGACAGATGACGATCCGGACATGCGGGATGCGGTGGTCAATATTACCGAAGGTCAGACCGGCTCGATTATGCTGGGCGCCGGCGTGGCCAGTGGGTTGGGCCTGGTCGGCAGTATCACGCTGGATCAGCGCAATTTTGATATTACCGATTGGCCGGACAGCTTTGGCGACCTTTTCACCGGCAGGGCGTTTCGCGGTGCCGGCCAGCGGCTGCGCATTTCGCTGAATCCGGGCACGGTGTACAGCACGTACTCGGTTCAGTTTACCGAACCGTATTTATTTGACCAGCCGATGTCGCTGGACGTGGGCGGCACGAGCCTGACCTGGTATCGCGACACCTATGACGAAGGGCGTTTGACCGGAACCATCGGCTTGGAGAAACGGTATCAGGACGATTGGCGCAGAGGGGTTTCGTTCCGCGGCGAAGAGGTTCGCATCACCGATCTGCACCCTGACGTGGCGCGGGAAATTCGCGCTGTCCAGGGCGGCAACGCACTGTACGGCACGCGTTTTTTCGTTCGCCGCGACCGTACCGACAGCCGCTTTTTGCCGACGGAGGGGTATCATTTTGACGCCGGCTACGAGCAGGTCTTCGGTGATTTTACGTTCGGCATTCTCAGCGGCACCCAGCGGTGGTACTATACGCTGTATGAGGATCTGGCCGAGCACAAAACGGTATTGGAAACGAAGATTCACGGCGGGACGGTGATCGGTTCGGCGCCGATGTTTGAGAAGTTTTACGCCGGCGGCATCGGCTCAATTCGCGGGTTTCGCTACCGCGGCATCAGCCCCCGAAGCGGCCCCCTTGACGATGCGGTCGGCAGTGACTGGCTCGTCATGGGCAGCGCCGAGGTGGCCGTGCCGCTGGGCAGTGAGACATTTGCATGGCTGTTTTTTGGCGATGCCGGGATGATCGATTCCGGCCCGGTACGTTCGTCTCTCGGCACGGGCATCCAGATCCGGATTCCGCAGTTTTTCGGACAAGTACCGATACGGCTGCAGCTGGCCACCCCGCTTAGTAAGGACGATAAAGACGAAACACAGGTGTTCAGCTTTTCCATGGGCGCGCTGTTCTGAGCCGTAAAATAGAGTTATCCAAAGCGGCGTTGACACGTTTTGTGTTGGCGAAAAGAAATCAACAGGTTGCTATAATTATTAGTTTTTATGTTCAGTCTGTCTGAACAGAAAGGAAGACAATGAAGACACGAGTATGGTTGATAGTGGCCGCGGCGATTGTTTCGGCGGGTATTCTTTGGCAGGGCTCCCTGGAGGCCGATGCGCTGGGCACCCCCAAGGTCGCAGTGGTCGATGTAACGCGGGCGCTGGAAAATAGCGAAAAACACCAGGCCTGGACCGAGCGTATGGACGCCGAGCAGGAGCGTATTCGCGGGGAAATTAGCCAGATGCGCAACGAGCTCGAGTCGCTCGAACGACAGCTTCGGGCGCTGCGGCGCGGCAGCGCCGATTACATCCGGTATGCCCAGGAGTTTACAGAGAAACGGGCCGTGTTTGAAGCGCGCAATTCCTTTTATGAGGACAAGATGACCGCCGAAATGCAGCACTGGACCGAAGGGCTGTATCGTGAACTGCTTGAGGCGGTCAATCAGGTGGCGCAGCAAAAAGGCGTCGATCTGGTGCTGGCCAAAGAGCAGTTGGATTTGCCTGCGCCGAGTTTGCGGGATTTTATGCTGACGCTGAAAACCCGCAAGGTGCTGTTTAACGACGCCCGGCTGGACATCACCGCTGAGGTGCTGGCAGTGCTGGACAGTCAATAGCCGTTCTTCGTTTTGCGTTTTTGGTTTCTATGCAGGCATCCGATAAAACAATGACGCTGGCGACGCTGGCCGAAACGCTCGGCGCGCAGCTTATCGGCGGTGACGGCCGGACCGTGATTTCCGGGGTCAATACGATCCGCCAGGCCGGGCCGGCCGAGGTGTGTTTTCTGACCGTTGAAAAATACCGCCCCC
>PXAQ01000124.1 GCA_003567095.1 Phycisphaerae bacterium | reverse complement strand
TGGTTGAACACGCAAAATAGATAAATTTTACATTGTGGAGGTATTAAAATGAAAAATTTAATGACAATGATGATGGTGATGTGTTTAGTGGTTGCTGCAGGAAGCGCCTCTGCCGAGGTGTTTCTGTTCAATGTGGATTACGGCCCTAATGCCGGTGGTACCGGCTTGTCCGAGGACGATACCCTGTACGTGGGCCCGGCCGTTTTCGGTTTTGAGCCGGATGATTATTGGCACTGGCGAGGGGGTGTTCCCCACAGTTGGAAGTCCGATCGTACTCGTTGGGAAGGTACCGAAACGTGGTTCGGATCCGGCGGTCCTATTGACTTGTCAGAGGATGACATGAGTCCCAATCCCCTGCTGGGAACCGCCTTTAGCCCTTGGGACTGGGGCACAAGTACACCCACGGGTGGAGACGCCAGTTATGGCCTTCAAAATTTTGATGACTATGTAGGGCAAACGATGTGGCTGGTCGTGTACAGCGGCGGCGATGGCACGGATAAATATATAACGGATATCACCGTCAATACGAATATTCCTCAGGATGATCCTCAGGACCCAGACAATCCCACAGTAGTCACGGTGACGTCAACCGGGACCAATTCGCCTTATTTTATCGAAGGTGAAAACTATTGGATTTTTGAGGTCACCCCCGCTGGCTGGGGTGGGGTTAGCATCGACATCTCGCCGGCGGAAGGCGCCGAGTATGCGCTCATCTCCGGGGCGCAGTTGACCAACGCAGAAGAGCCCCCATTCTTCTTCCGACAACGAGGTCAAGCCCATTCGCCGGTTCCGGCCAGTGGTAGAACCGATGTCGATTCCACGACCGTGACAAGCGTTTCCTGGTTTTCGCCGCTGCAGGATTTACAGGGCATGGAAGATCCGGATCTGGACCCGGACATTGTTTCCGTGGACCAGTATGATGTGTACTTTGGAACGGCAGAGCCGGGCGCTGGGGAGCCGTCTGTGGTCACTCCGCCCGAGCAAAGCCTCGAGGTGGACCTGGATTTTGAAACCACGTATTTCTGGCGTGTGGATACCCATGTGACCTGGGCCGATGAGCAAGAGTCGATTGTTGAAGGTAATGTATGGCGATTCACAACGTTGCCGGACTATATACCGCCGTCTGTGGATTTCCCCAGTATCATTACGACGTTGGATCTGTCGCCGGCAGTCCTGTCGGCAACCGTTACCGACAACTCCGACCCGCTCACCGATGTGGAGTTTGAAATTGTGACATTTGCTGACGGGGCGGATCCCAATTTCGTCGATTTGGAAGAGGTCACGATCGAGTTGGATAATCCAATAGCCACCTTGGCAGTCCCCAACGAAGCTCGTTATGAAGGTCTTTATGAAGTCAGCCTGACCGTTTCAGACGACGTAGGGGACCCTGTGGAAGTGATTGCTTCCGTCCAATTCTTTGTCGACCCCTGCGATGCTGCCAAGGCGGTTCCGGGCTACGAAGCAAATCCGTTTGATCTCAACGACGACTGTTTTGTCAATTTGGCCGATTTGGCGATCTTTATTGAGCAATGGCTGGATGACCAAAGGCTCAAAGATCAAGTAGACTTACAGTAGTAACTAAAAGTACAGTGTTGTATGTTGCGTTCCCTTCGTTGGGCATTTGCTCAACGAAGGGAACGTTTTTTTATTGGACCTGACAAGGATGTTCCGCGATTGAATGTTCTGAGAGGGTCCGGTTGTATGGACGGGACAGGCCCCTGACGACCAACAATCCATGCACAATAGACACCCACTCGGTGTGCGCCAAGATCGACCCGGCCATACTGTCAGACCTGCCCAGCCCATCCATCAACCGCCATTGACGTCAAACATTCGTTACCGACGCTATAGCAACAACTTACCAACAGCACCGCCATTCGTAGCCCCCCCCATCAAATAACCATAACAACATATCAATAAGCGGGTTATGGTTTTTTCGAAAAAAAACAGAATTTTGGCTTGACAGGCGACGGGTTTTCGCTAAGTTTGAAGACTTTATAATGCAACTTTCTGAAAGGTCAGCGACAGAGTAGCCCTGTCGCGTTTCGGGGGGTTTTGCAAGTGGCCCAGTGAATGTAAACCAATACGTTTCAGGCGGAGATTTTCAATGGCAAATAAAGTGGGACGAATGAGTCGCCAGCGTTTCATCCTTATCGGGATTCTTTTTTTTCACAGTGTCAACACGTATATGGACAGGGCCTGCATAGCCTCGGCCGCGGACTATATTCTTGAGGATTTAACGATCAGCCGGGAAATGCTGGGGCTGATATTGGGTGTTTTTTCTGTAGGATATGCCCTTTTTCAGGTGCCGTCGGGGTGGTTTGCCGATAAATTCGGCCCGCGCAAGGCGTTAACAATCGTCGTGTCGTTCTGGAGTGCCTTCACGGCGTTGACCGGCGCGGCCGTCAACGCGGTTCAGATGCTGATTTTACGGTTCCTTTTCGGGGTGGGTGAAGCCGGGGCTTTTCCCGGCGCGGCTCAGGCTTTTTTCCGTTGGCTTCCGGCCAAAGAGCGGGGGCTGGCCCATGGCATTAACTTTTCCGGCAGCCGTTTGGGGGCGGCATTTTCACTTTTCTTTATGCCTTGGCTGATCCTTCAAATCGGCTGGCGCTGGACCTTTGTTGTTAACGGCTTGATTGGCGTCGTCTGGGCGGTCATCTGGCTGGTGTGGTTCCGCGACGATCCCAAAGACAACAAGAAGCTCAACGCGGCCGAACTGGCTTATATTGAAGCCGGTCGCGGCGAGGAATATAAGTCGAAGATCAAGGCGTCTTTTTCCGAAGTTTTCACATCGCTCAATATGTCGCTGGCGATGCTTCAGTATTTTGCCAGTAATGTGACGTTTTTTATCTGCCTGACGTGGCTGCCGTCCTACTTGAGGACCCAGTGGGCCGACAACCCTAATGCGATCTATTGGTCCTCGGTGCCGCTGTTGTTCGCAGCCTTTGCGAACTGGGTGGCCGGATGGATGGTGACCGGGCTGTTTAAGCGAGGGCTTCCGATGGGCTCGCGCCGGATTACCGCGGTGACCGGATTCCTGTTGGGTGTTATCGGGCTGCTGCTGGCGACGCAGACGCAGGACCTGCGGCTGTTTGTGCTGTGGTTCAGTATCGCGACCTTTGGTGTGGATATGACGCTGAGCCCCAGTTGGTCGTTCTGCAACGATATCGGCGGCGGCAATTCGGGGGCGGTATCCGGGTCGATGAATATGGTGGGCAATATCGGGGCGGCTCTGAGTGCGATTATGTTTCCGCTGCTGCTGAACCGTGAGACCGGCAGCGCGAATGCGTTTTTTGTTTTGGCGGCGTCCCTGAATTGCGTTGCGATTGTCTGCTGGTTCCTAATGAACCCCAACCGACGCTCTGATAAGCAGCTGTCTCCGGCAGCGATCCGGATGCGGTTTGTGCTGATGCTGTCGACGTTGTTTGCCATGACAATGGCGGCGGTCGGTTATAATATTTATGACGCCTGGAGGCAAGCCCAGGACGCTGAGGAAACCAAGACCGTCGCGCCGCAGGAAGAAGACCGGCATGACAGCCCTGACCTGCAGGACGAGGAGGGCGATTTATAATGTTTGGTGTCAGCCCCGCGTTTGTGGTCTCGTTGTATGGGCCGAAATTCACCGTGTCGGATTTCTGCCGCGCTTTGTCGGTGATGTCGAAACTTGGATTCGAGGCCTTTCAGCCTGAAATCTTCACCGCTGACGCCCTGCCGGACTGGCAGCAAGAGGGGGCGGCGACAGTGGCAAAGTCCGCGCGAGAATTGAACTTGATGCCGACGCAGTTTGTGGCACATTTTATGCATTCATTTTTTGCCTCGCCTGAGATGTTGACGCCCGAGAAAGGTACAGAGCAACTCAAGCAAGCCATTGAGTGTGCCAAGGCGTTTGACGGCTGCGGCGTATTGACGATTCCGGTACTTCCGTTCGAGGCGGACGTTGGCCGGTTCAGCCTGGCCGGGTACGCCGACCTTCGCAAGCGTCTGGTCGAAAAGATCGACAGCTATGTGCGCATCGTCTCTGATGCGGGGTTGTTGCTTGCGTTCGAAATTGTACCGTTTTCGATTCTCGGCAACTCGGATGGGCTGCTGGAGGTCTGCCGGGAACTGGATACGCCCCGACTGGGCATTAACCTGGATACCGGACACGCCTGGGCTGCCAGGGAAATGGTGCCTTTACTGCCGTTTAAACTGCACGGGAGGATTTTCGGGCTGCACCTCAAAGATAACAACAGCGACACCAATCTGCCGCTGGCACCCGGCAAGGGAACGGTAGATTGGGCGGCCTTTCTGGCCAACCTTGACGCGTCGGGCTACACAGGCAGTCTGGACATTGAAATTGGCTGTGTGCCGGAGGAAGTCGAAGATGAGTATCGGGATGGAATGAGCTATCTGAAATCATTAACCCTTCAATAAAAAAAGGATTATTATGAAGACACCTAAATGTGCATTGATTACGGCGTTTACCAGTAAAACAAAGGATCGGTTCCATGACTATAATGAGGCCAAGAGTCTCGAAGAGCGGTTCGAGCTGGTCTCCCGGATGCAGGGCATGACCGGTGTTGAGGTTATTTTTCCGTACGAGGTCAACGAGGTTGAAACGCTCAAGTCCGCATTGAAGAAGTATAATCTTCAGGTCGCGGCGGTCAATGTCAATGTCAAAGCCGAGCCGGAGTTTCTCAACGGCGGATTGACATCGGTGGATGCGGGGATTCGTGCCAAAGCCGTGCAATACATCAAGAACGCCAAGGACTTCGCCCAGGCGGTCGGGGCCGACAAGGTGACGTGCTGTCCGCTGGGCGACGGATACGAATTTGCGTTCCAGTGCGATTATGGCCAGATGTGGAAGTACCTGGTCGAAACCTTCGGCGAGGCCGGCGGTTACAAGACCGAGGTCCCGCTGTTCGTTGAGTACAAGCCCAGCGAAACCCGCGGACGGTGTTTTCTGGACACGGCCGCCAAGAGCCTGTGCCTGCTCAACGACATCGGCATTGAGCAAATGGGCATTACCCTGGACTTTGGCCACTCCAAGTACGGGCAGGAAAACCCCGCCGAGGTGGTCGCTCAACTGGCCGGCAGCCGGTTTCCCTATTACATCCACATCAATGACAACAACGGCAAATGGGACTGGGATTACATGGTTGCCTCGCATAATTTCCTTGAGTATGCGGAGTTTCTGTTTTATCTGCAGGAGTACGGCTACGACGATTTCCTGACCTCGGACACCTCACCGACCCGCTGGGATATTATCGGCACATTCGAAGCCAATGCGCGCATGACGCAAAAGATATGGGATCGGCTCGCGGCCATCGACCGGCAGGAATTCAAGTCGCTCATTACGGGCGGTGATTTTTTGAAAACATGGAAATTTATTGAAGCCAATATCTTTCAGTTGTAAGCTGTCCGGAGATAGACGTATGGTTCAAAACGAATTAAAGGTTGTCATCGATTGCGACGACGCGGCGATTGACATGAAACAGATTCTGGTTGGGCACCTTCGGCAGCGAGGGGTTGCGGTTACCGATCTGGATTATCAAGCCCAAAAGGCCGGAGCGATGTACCCGGAGATCGCATACAACCTGGCCGAGCAAATACAGCAGCGCCGGTTTGATCGCGGCATACTGATCTGCGGTACCGGTCTGGGCATGGCGATGGTCGCCAACAAAGTCGAAGGCGTTTTTGCCGGAACGTGCCACGATGTTTTTTCCGCCGAACGGCTCAAAAAGAGCAATGACGCCAACGTTTTGACCCTGGGAGCACGGGTGATCGGGTCGGAGCTGGCTAAAATGATTGTGGACGCATGGCTGAGGTCGGAATTTCAGGGCGGCGGTTCACTTCCGAAAGTACAGCAAATGCGCATGTTGGAAAAACAATCCTTTGAAAAAGAAAGGACAGCAGCTAATGCAGAAAATCTTCAATAGTCCGTCCGCGGTTGTGGATGATATGCTCGAGGGATTTGTGCAGGCGCACTCGGATTTAATTGCAAAAACTGACAATCCGCGCGTGCTCAAATGCAAACACGCCCCGGTCCCCGGCAAGGTGGGTATTGTGACCGGGGGAGGGTCGGGACATAAACCGGCCTTCATCGGCTACCTCGGACGACATATCGTCGATGCCGTTGCGGTGGGCGAGATTTTTTCATCGCCGCCGGCCCAGATGTTCTATGATGCGATCCGGGCCGCCGATGCAGGCAAAGGGGTGGCTTGTTTGTACGGCAATTACGCCGGTGACAATATGAATGTCAAAATGGCCATCGAAATGGCTAAAGACGACGGAATAGAGGTCAAGACCGTTGTCGCTAATGATGATGTGCCTTCTGCGCCCAAGGACCGATTGCAGGATCGGCGCGGCGTCGCGGGAGAAATTTTGATGTGGAAAGTCGGCGGGGCCAAAGCCGCCATGGGCGGCACACTGGACGAGGTCGTCGGCGAAGCGGAAAAAGCCCTGAACAATACGCGCAGCATGGGAATTGGACTTAGCCCCTGCACCATTCCGGAAGTTGGCCACTCGAATTTTTCAATTGAGCCGGGGATGATGGAGGTCGGCATCGGTCATCACGGCGAACCGGGGCTGGAAGTCTGTCCGCTTGAAACATCGGCCCAAATGGCCAAACGGATGACGGATATCATCCTGCCCGATTTGCCCTTCGCCGGCGGCGACGAGGTGGTTGTGCTGGTTTCCGGCTTAGGGGCAACGCCCTTGATGGAATTGTACGTTTTATACAATGACGTCGTGAACATTCTCGGCGCCAAAGGCATGTCGGTGTATCGCTCGTATGTGGGCAACTATTTTACGTCGCTGGAGATGGCCGGCGTAACGCTGACGATTATGAAGCTTGACGACAGCCTCAAGGCATGTATGGATCATGAAGTCGAGTCCATCGGGATCACGCAATTCGGGAGACGGTAAGATGGCGGGATTTCCTGCACAAGACGGCGGTCGGGTAGTACAAGCGCTGGCCGCGACCATTCAGGACAACAAACAATATCTGAGCGACATTGACGGATTGATTGGCGACGGTGACCACGGCATCAATATGAACAAGGGGTTTTCGCTGGCCGCCGAAGCGATCGGTCACGAGCCTGCAGATCTGGCGGCGGCATTGAAAACGTTGTCCCAGACGCTGATGACGAAGATCGGCGGGTCTATGGGGCCGCTGTACGGGATGTTGTTTCGAGCGATGGCCAAGCCCTGCGACGGCAAGGAAACGATCAATGCCGATATTTTCGCCAAGATGCTGTCGGCTGCTCTGGAAGGCGTACAAGCCGTCAGTCAGGCCCGGCGCGGCGACAAAACCCTGCTGGATGTTCTGATTCCGGCCCAGGAAGCCTTTGCCAGCGCACATGCAGACGGCAAATCGTTTTCAGCGTGCCTGGATGCGATGACGTCCGCGGCCCAGCAAGGCAGGGATGCGACGCAGGACATGCTGGCGCGAGTCGGTCGATCCAGCCGTTTGGGCGAACGTTCACGGGGCGTCATTGACGCAGGGGCCGCATCATGCTGTCTGATTTTAAGCGCGATGGCCAATACCATTAAACCTTTACTGGATAAAACCAATGAATGATGTACTTGATTTTGAGAATGCCAAGCAGCAGGCGACTGAACTGCTCAATAAATCCGGTTTTCCTATAACCGATGAAGAGTGGACGAAATTGCAGGTTAACGATTTCGGGCTGGCCAACCTTCCCCATGAAGGGTTTGCGTTTATTGATATCCTGCGCTCGCCGCGTGTTCGCATCACCCTGCTGATCTTGCTGCCGAATCAGACGCTCCCCCAGCATCTCCATCCGTCGTATGAGAGCGAACCGGGCAAGGAAGAGACGCTGCGCGTTCTGTACGGCCAGACAAAGGTCTATATCAGGGGCGACCAGAATACTGAGGCGATTCGGATTCCGCAGGGTAAAGGGCAGTACTACACCGCTCGACATGAGATCCAGCTCTTGCCCGGCCAGCAGTATTCGGTCCAGCCGACGGTTGAGCACTGGTTTCAGGGCGGGCCGGACGGGTCGGTCAACATCGCCTTTCAGAATCGCGTCGATGAGACAAAAAATCTGTTCTATGACCCCCAAAGCGCAGGATGTCCGATCAAACCTGATCAAAAATAACAAAAGAGTCCACCCCAAATTCGCTCTTATGCGACCCTTGGGTTCTTTCTGTTTCGAATGGGTTTCGCACCGCCATTTTCGTTGGACACCCCATTTCTCATGCACATTTCGGGCTATATAGGTCGGAAAACAGAAAAACAGGAGCAAAAAATGGAGTTATAAAGGCAATTCGGTCGGATGATCCGACAGATATCGCCAAGTCCGCCCAAAATTGATCGCAATGGCCAACGCCTGCGCATACAGCATCGTCTCAAATTGTCCGCAAACTGGCGGTTTTGACGTGTTTAAACTGATTACGATTGAGTTTTCCCGTTCCTGCGCGGCTATGTGGTGTTGCGTTATTCAGTTACGTGCTTTCACGCTGGGATTTTCTGTCCTAAAAGGTGTAATCTCGATTTTTTACATCTTTTAGCCTTCACATTAAAAAAACATAACAACATATAAATAATGAAGTTATGGTTTTTCCCAATAAAAAAGAAAAAAAAGGAGTTTTAGGCTTGACAGGCGACGGGTTTTTCGCTATAGTGGGTTTTGAAATGGTAGCTTTCTGGAAGGTCAGCGACAGGGCGGTCCTGTTGCGTTTCAGAAAGTTTTGCGAGTAACTCATCAATATGGGGGTTAGAACAATGAAGAAATCAATGATGATGGCAATGGTGATGTGTTTAGTGGTTGCTGCGGGAAGCGCCTCTGCCGAGTGGCCTGATGTGTGGCTGTTCAATGTGGATTACGGCCCTAATCCTGGTGGCAGCCCCCCGTTCGAGGGCGATACCCTGACCGTGGGCCCGGCCATTTTCGGTTTTGGGGAGGATGATTACTGGAACTGGCGAGGGGGTGCGCGGGACCACCAGCTGCTGTCCGATGGGACTTATACGCCAGAACCAGAGGATGAGGAGCAGGATACTGCCAGGTTTTTCGGATCCGGCGGTCCTATTGACTTGTCAGATGAAGACATGAGTCCCAATCCCCTGCTGGGAACCGCCTTTAGCCCTTATAACTGGGGCGAAGATGAATTCGTTGAATCAGCCTCGTATAACGCTAATAATTTTGATGACTTTATAGGGGAAACGCTGTGGCTGGTCGTGTACAGCGGCGGCGATGGCACGGATAAATATAAAACGGATATCACCGTTTCAGGACATGCGACGGTGACGTCAAGCGGAACCAATTCGTCTGAGTTTATCGAAGGTGAAAACTATTGGGTTTTTGAGGTTGTCGTCAATACTAATGGTCAGATTCCCATCGAAATCGCGCGGGCCGAAGGCGCGGAGTATGGGCTCATCTCCGGGGTGCAGTTGACCAATGCAGAGCCCGATACAACAGAATATACAGCTCCTGTGTTGGCGTTTGGCAATGTGATAACGACGCTTGAACTGTCGGCGTTCCTGGAGCCAACCGTGACCGACAACTCCGACGATATTACATCTGTGCTGTTTGAATTGGAGTCCGTTCCTGACGAGGCGGATCCCGCTGACGTCGTTTTGGAAGATACCACGGTGGATAATCAATATCCAACCGCGATCATGGAAGTCGTCACCGAAGGTATTTATGAAGTCAAACTGACCCTCTCAGACGGGCAAACCGATCTGGAAGCGATTGCTTCGGTCCAATTCTTTGCCGACCCCTGCGATGCTGCTAAAGCGGCTCCGGACTACGTGCAAAATCCGTTGGATTTCAGCGACGACTGTTTTGTCGGTTTAGCCGATTTGGCGATCTTCGTAGCCCAGTGGCTGGATAACCAAGAGATGAAAGAGCAAGTAACCTATTAAGCAGGTTAACTGAAGTATACTGATCGCGATTGAGTTTTCCCGTTGCTATGTAGTTTTGCGGTATTCAGTGATGGGCTTTAGCGCGGGAGTTTTCTACCCTTATGGGTTTACAGTGTTGCATTTTTCGTTCCCTTCGTTGAGCGTTTGCTCAACGAAGGGATTGTTTATAATAGGACCTGGAACGGTAGCAGCAGTCTTTGCTGGTTTTCAAGGGGCGGCTCGTCAGAGTCGTTTACAGTTTGGGTGTTTTGATAATTAAGCAATCAATACAATTTTGGGTACGTCGTTGTCTTACAGCTGAAGTTTTGCAAAATTGAAAAATTGGAGTCCAAATGGGCTTTTTGACGACAAATATTGATAGCACTGTGTCTGATAATATCATGGAGGATATTGCGATGCCAGCTATCGTTAAATTTCCGACCGTCGTCGAGGAAGCCCTGGACCGTCTGGGGCATCTGTTCCCGAATGAACCCGAACGCCGTCATCTTGCGGAATATCTGACTGGCCTGATGAT
>PXAQ01000036.1 GCA_003567095.1 Phycisphaerae bacterium | reverse complement strand
TTATGGCGCTTCCTGTGGTGGCAATCATCGGCCGGCCGAATGTCGGCAAGAGCAGTCTGCTCAACTCGCTGTCGGGTCAACTGATCAGCATCGTCGATCCGACGGCCGGGGTGACGCGCGATCGCGTGAGCACGATTCTGGCCCGCAACGAGCGTTATTTCGAGCTGGTCGATACCGGCGGCTACGGCATTGTCGACAGCGACGCACTGGAACAGCACGTCGAAAGCCAGATTTTCCAGGCCATCAGCCAGGCCGATCTGGTGCTGTTCGTGGTCGATATCCGCGACGGGATCACGCCGCTGGACACCCAGATCGCCCGCCTGCTGCGCAAGCACGAGCTGGCCGTGATGCTGGTGGCCAACAAGGCCGACAGCCCCAAACAGCTTGGCCAGGCCGGCGAATTCATCCGGCTCGGCTACGGCGAGCCGATCTGTATCTCCGCAAAAAACATGGTCAACCGCGCCGAGCTGCTCGACCGCATCGAGTCGGCCTTGGATCATCTGCCCCCCGAGAAACCGGCCAAATCGGTCATGAACATCGCCATCGTCGGCAAACGCAACGCCGGCAAAAGCACCTTCATCAACGCCGTCGTCGGCCAGGAGCGGGTCATCGTCAGCGAAGTGCCCGGCACCACCCGGGACGCGGTGGATGTGCTGTTTGAAAAAGACGGCCGCCAGTACCTGATCATCGACACCGCCGGCGTCCGCAAAGTCGGCAAGATGGCCCACGACATCGAGTACTACGGCTACACCCGCGCGCTGCGCAGCATCCGCCGGGCCGATGTGGTGCTGTTTATGATAGACGCCACCACGCCGGTCTCGCAGGTGGACAAAAAGCTCGGCCATCTCGTCCGCGAGGAGTTCAAGCCCTGCATCCTGATCGTCAACAAATGGGACTTGGCCAAAGACCAAGCCGGCTCGGACGATTATGCCGAGTACCTGGACAAGGTGCTCATCGGCCTGCGCCACGCCCCGATCGCCTTTACCACCGCCAAAGACGCCAAAAACATTCAAAGCGTGCTGGATATCGCCGCCGAGCTGTTCAAGCAGGCCGGCACCAAAATCGCCACCGGCCGCCTCAACAAAGCGATCAACCTCATCACCGAAGAACGCATCGGCTCGCGCGCCAAACGCGGTATACCGAAAATCTTTTACGCCACCCAGGTCGCCGTCCGCCCGGTCAGCATCCTGCTGTTTGTCAACCGCCCGGCCCTGTTCGATGAGCCCTACCAGCGATTTCTGATCAGCCGACTCGGCGAACTGCTCGACCTGGAAGAAGTCCCCATCCGCCTGCTCCTGCGCCAGCGCACGGAAAAGGGCTCGCCCTGAAAGACCTCCCCTGTCGCGTTTCAGAGGGTTTTGCGAGGGGGTCTAAAGTGGTTTTCAAATGTGGAGTTCAAGTTGCTTGAACATCCGGGATAGATGGAGGTTATTTTTTGGAGGTATAAAGAATGAGAAACATAATAAGGCACAAAAAGATCAAAAACAGAATAATAATGACAACGTGCTTTATGCTTGTTGCAGGAAGCGCCTCTGCCGGGTGGCTGTACAATGTGGATTTCGGCCGTCATCCTAATCTTGAACCAGGATCCGTTTACGAGGGCGAGGCTATTTTGGGTCTAACCTCGGATGATTACTGGAACTGGCGAGGGTACGGGAATGAAGAACATCAACAGTTGCTGTCGGATGAATCAGAAACTGACTATACCTATTTCAACAGTGGATCGTCTGTCACAATCTGTGATGACAATACCAATCTCCTGCTCAGAGACGGCAGACATGGAGAGTCGGACGATTGGATCTGGTATAATGCTGTTAATTTGCCGGCCAATACGCAGATGCGGCTGGTCGTGTACAGCGGCGGCGATGGCACGGGTGACGATGCAACCCAGATCCGGGTTGTGGATACGACAGAGGGGATGGTTTCAGTAACCTCAACCGGGACCAATTCGTCTGATTTCATCGAAGGTGAAAACTACTGGGTCTTTGACGTTGAGTCCACTATTGATGGTGCGGTTCGCATCGCCATCAAGCCGGTCAAATCGTATGACGAGGGTGGGCGGTCGGTCATCTCCGGGATGCAGCTTACCCCCATTCCCGAGCCGGCCACCTTGGCGATGTTTGGGTTGGGTGGGCTGTTTTTGTTATGGAAATGTAAATACTCATAAATAGTGATGCCGCTGCCGAATAAGCAATACTTTTGGCAGTGGCATCATCACAGGCTCAACGCTTGAATGTTTTATACCTCAAACTGACCGATAAACTGCAAAAATTTACGTTAACCAATGATGATTAAACAGGTTGTAAGACATTCAAATCGTTCTTAAAAATGCTATCCGCCAAAGGCGGATTCCACAATTTTGATTTTTGCACTTTAATTTTTGACTTCTCAAGCTGACCATCGGTCAGTTTGAGTTATACGCTGTGCGGCCAGTCCTCAATGGGGCAGCTGCAGCAGCGCGGTTTGGGCTTGCAGTGGTCCTTGCCCAGCCGTACCAGCAGCGCGTGAAATTCGTTATAGAGCTGGACATCCCGTTCCAGGCTGCCCTCGAAATACTCGCGTATCTCTTCGTATCCCGCCTCCGGCCAGATCATCCCGTGTCGCCCCAAAATCCGCGCGGTATAGGCATCGACAACAAACACCGGTTTTTCAAAGGCGTACAGGCAGATTGAATCGGCGGTTTCCGGGCCAATGCCCTTGATCGCCAGCAGCTCGTCGCGCAGGCGATGGGTGGACAATTCGGCCACAGCGTCCAGGTCCCCGTCAAAGCGATCCAGCAGCCATTGCAGAAAATGCCGCAGCCGCTGGGTCTTGACATTAAAATAGCCGGCCGGTCGGATCAGCTCGGCCAAATGCTGGATGTCCAGCGCCTGCAGTTGTTGGGGCGTCAGGCAATCGGCGTTTTTAAGGTTGATAAGGGCCTTTTCCACATTGGACCAGTTGGTGTTCTGCGTCAATATGGCCCCGAGGATAATCTCGAACCGTCCGTTTGCCGGCCACCAGCCCTGCCGGCCGTAACGGGCCAGCAGCCGCTGGTAGAGTTGGGTTGCTTTCGAATGACTCATGCTCTATCCTTAATCGCTCATTACGAATTCAAAAAGCGATTGACAGTGTAGACAACAAGGCGGACAGGAGCAAGTCAAAAGGGGACAAAAAAAAGGACGATGAGTGTTTATAAGAAGGGCCTATTGCTTTGTGAAACGCGTCTCTAAAGTTCCGCAAAACTGCTTTTACAGGTCATACGCGGGGTTTTTGCACGGTGTCAGTAAACACGTTCACCCTGATCGTCATCCCTGCGGAATTCGGCCATTTGGGTGTAAACCTGGTCGGCCGCTTGAATCTGATGCATCAGGGTTCGGGCCTCGTGTCCTCGTTGGGCCGATTCCAGAGCCGGTTCCAGCACTCTGCGGGCGTATTCATACCGCCCCTCGGCCATCGACTGACGTGCTTGTTCCATGCGGACCTGGTCCATTTTGCGCTCGAAGTTCCGTTCGGCGCTTTGGCGTCGGTGAGCGTCAATGTTGCACCCGGCTGCCGCTGTCAGTGCCGCGGCACCAACAACCAACGTGATGATTTTAATTGTCTCCATGATCTGTCCCTCCGACTTTCGTCCGGCTGCTTCAAATCACATTAATAGTACTCTTATTACTAAAGGCTACGAAATAAACACATCAAAGAATGAGAAAAAACAAAAAATTTATGTATCGTGCTCATTTTCACCTCCTGGCCTAAAGGCTTTTCGGCTTGACTGTGTGAGATTCTTTGAGCTTTTTCTAAGAAAGTTGATGAATTATGAAAAAACTTTTCGCTCGTTTCCGGCCCGGTCGTTCGACCGCTCGCGGCGACACTGATAAGCCCGATTTTATGAGGCGTCCGGCAGCATGAGCTAATCCTGAATGTATCACATCCGGGCGCGACGCTGCCCGCCTTATTTCACGATCGGTTTGAGCTTTAACCGAAGGAATACGTTTCTTGCATGCAATTTATTGCATAGTTTCCCATCGCGATGAAAAATACCCTCGCATGGACCTGAACGCAGCGATGCGACGCGGCCATCGGGCAGTCAGGGCTGAGGCAAGGTAATGGACACGGTTGTGCCTTTATCCAGTTCCGAGGCGAGATGAATCGTACCATTTTGGCGGTCCAGGATGCGGCGGACCAGGGTCAGGCCAAGACCTTCCCCGCCGGCGGCGGAAGGGGCCAGCTGGTGAAATATCTCAAAGACCTTAGTATGGTGCTGCGGGTCGATGCCGATGCCGTTGTCTTGAATCTCATAGAGACACTGGTCGTCTTTACAGTATCCGCGGATGCGGATGCTGCACGGGCGGTCGGGGTGGCGGTATTTGACGGCGTTGTCGATGAGGTTCTCAAAGGCCTGGGTAATCAGTGTGGTATCGCCTCGGCAGGGGGGCAGTGTGTCCTCGATGGCGATATCAATGTTGTTTTGGGTGATGATGAAGTGTTGCGAGCTTAAAATGCCCGATATCAGGGTATTCATGTCAATGGTGGCCGGTTTGAGCGGGGTGGTGCCGATGCGGCTCAGGCGCAGCAGGCCGTTGAGCAGGGTATTCATCTTTTTGTTGCTGTTTTTGATGAAATACAACGATTCGGCGATGTCGTTCCTGAGCAGCCCATCGATCTGTTGGCGGATGTCGTCGCTGAGCTGGACCGCAGCGAGAATCTGCTCGAGCGATTCGAGGCCCTTTTCCAGTTCACCGGAAAAGCCGCGGATATTGACCAGCGGGCTTCGCAGATCGTGCGAGGCGATAAAGACGATGCTTTGCAGCTCTTCGTTTTTGGCGTGCAGTTCTTTGAGCAGCTTCTCGCGTGCCATCTCGGCCTGCTTGCGGTCGGTGATGTCCTGGTAGGTGCCCAGTACGCCGCGAATCGAGCCGTCGGCGGCCCGTAACGGAATTTTACTGGTCAGCAGGCAGATTTGCCGCCCGTCGGGGGTGGTCTGGGGTTCTTCGTAATAGAGCTTCGAGCGGCCGGTGGCGATGACGTCTCTGTCGTCGTGCTGATAGAGATCGACCTGATCCTGCCAGCTTAACTCCCGGTCGTTTTTGCCGATGATCTGGTCGGGGTGGTCCAGGCCGGCATCTTCTGCGAAGGGGCGATTGCAGCCCAGAAAGTTCAGGTCTCGATCTTTCCAGAAGACGCGCGCGGGGATCGTATCCAGAATCGACTGGAGCAGGTTATGCGATTCGGTCAGTGCTTCCTCGGCCTGCTTGCGGTCGGTGATGTCGGTGATAAAGCCCTCCACCGCCAGCACCTGGCCGCTGCTGTCATAGACGCCGCAGCCCTTCTCCCAGACCCATTTGATGTGCCCGCGGCGATCGCGTATCCGATATTCGGCCTGGAACGGCTGATGGCGGGTCACTGCGCGGGTGATTTTTTCCCAGACAGGCTGGCGGTCGGCGTCGATGGTCAAGTAGCCCCAGAAGACCTTGCGGTCGTAGAAGTCCTGATCGCTGTATCCGGTCAGGTCCCGGCAGCCCTCGCTGATGAACTGCATGGGCCATTTTATGTCATATGCGCAGCGATAGGCGACGCCCCTCAGATTGCCGAAGAGCCTGCGCATAGACTGCTGGTTTTTTTCCAGTTCGCGGCGGATGCTTTCGCGGTCGGTCATGTCGTGAATGACCACGACGACCCCCTCTATTGTGCCGCCGCTGCCTTTATACGGATAATAGCGTCCTTGGAGGTATCGGTGGGGCTGATGCTGGGCTCCGGTCCACAATTCAAAGGGGACCGTCTCGCCCTGCATGGCCTGCTCGAGCCGCTTGCGAATATGCCGCTCAAAAAACTCCTTTCCGACAACCTCTTCAATGGAGGCGCCGATCACTTCGTCACGCGTTTTTTTTGTCGCCTTGAGATAGGCGTCGTTGGCGGCACAAAACCTGTAATCCCGATTGACAAAGAGCAGTTGGTCATCGGACAGGGAGATGATCGCTTCGTAATGTTTGAGCCGTGAGAGGTCTTCGCGCTGTGACGCTAATGTCTGCTCCAGTTCGGCGGTGCGCTGCCATACGCGGCGGTTCAGGGTGCGGTTGATGGCCCATAGCATCAAGAGTCCAATCCCCGCTCCGGTCAGTATCAATACGAGATATAGCATAACAGATGACTGCCTGGAAGAATTTTGAACATCTGTTTATTGTTGGTCTATTATCCAGCATAAGATCGCCCAGGTCAACGACAAAACACTCAGCGTGAAAAAGAGTTGACTGGGGGCAAAAAAAAAGCCAGACTCGCAATTACATGCGACATCTGGCTTCGGAGGAGGGTGATGAAAAGTTTGTTTAATGGCGTCTCGCAAAACGCCCTCTTTATATTATGACGTATGAAAACGAAAATGGTTTAAAAAAATTTCAAAATTTCTTTTTTTTTTGAAAATGGTAGCCAACATCAAAGTTTAATTTTTATATCCGGTTTATTCGTATTTTTGTAAGGCTCTTTATATGAAGGGATTATGTTTTGTGGGCCAGGGATGTCAAAAAAAGTGGCTTGGGAGAATTATCTAAGGCCAATCAGGGGTTTTTGTGTAAAAAAACGGTCGGACTGTCTCACAATTTTACAAGTTCCAAGCTGTTCCGATTTTTTCAGATTTTGTGCTTGCATCGCGATTGATATTCAGTAAAATAAAAAACCACATTAGATGTTTATATAACAAACAATAAAATATAAACAGGTTATCAATATCGCTTATTTTGAATGTGTGATACTTTTTAAGGCAGGAGTTTGTGATGCGACAGATGCGAATGGATCCAGCCTGGCTGGAGGGATGTCGGCAGCGTCCCCAGACGCGCCAGGACACACGGCGGCAGTGGGAGCGTTTGGTGCACTTGGCGCGGTTTCTGGACGAAGAGGAGCGTATTCTTTTTGAATCCGTGATTGACCAGGGCGGTCGGATCGGCCGATTGGCCCGGCTGACGCGACGCAGTCCGACCAGCGTGCGGCGGCGCATACACGATATCACGCGCCGGTTGTCGGGGACTGAGTTCAACGCGATGCTCAAGCATCCGCAGGCCTTCAGCGGATTGGAGCAGGCGTGTCTGCGTGACCACTTGGTGCGCAAGCGTCCTTTGGCGCGCGTCGCCCGCGATTTGGGCACTACGGTGTATGAAGTGCGAAAGACCCTTGCCGGCGTGCGCGCCAAGGCGCAGCGGCTGGGCAAGACAGATCAATTTCGAAAATGAGCGAATTATTACTGGCCTAATCGGCAGCGAAGGCCTACGATGTCCGGTCGTGTCGGTCGGCAGACCGGTGTTTGAGACAGCCGCAAATTCAGATATGGGAGAATGACAATGAGACGGATGGCATGGTTTTTTCTGGTGTGCGTTGTGGCCTCTGTGGTGACGGCCACGGCCGGTGAGGTGGTTTTGGTCAATGGGGATCGGCTGACCGGCACGGTCGATGCGATTGTCGGCGGTAAGTTGCAGCTTCGTTCGCCGCTGCTGGGGACGGTCGAGATTGATATGATTCACGTCGACTCGGTGACCAGCGACGAGCTGGTGACGGTTGTGCTGTCGGACGGCAGGACGGTGGCCCGGCGGCTGCGGGCCGCGGCGCCGCAGACGGTGGATCTTGTCGATGAGCAGGGGCGCCTTGATGAGGGTGTCGCGCTGGATCAGATTGAGGCGGTCAATCCGCCGCCGGTCGAGAAGCCCCGATGGACCGGCAGCCTGAACATCGGCGCGACCTCGATTCATGGCAATACCAGCGCCCAGTCGATCCAGGCCGGCTTGAGCCTGTCCAAACGCGAGGAGATGTCGCGAACGACGCTGGGCGGCGATTACGGCTGGGCCGAACGCGAGGACGAAAAGACCGAGGACTGGTGGCGCCTGCGGGGCAAGTATGATTACTTCTTTTCGGAAAAATTCTATGCCTATGGCGAGGGGCGATACGCCGTCGATAAAATAGCCAACCTGGATCGGCGTGTCATTGGCGGCGCCGGCGGGGGGTATCAGTGGATTGAGACCGAGCGGATGAATTTTTCGACCGAGGCCGGCGTGGCGCATATCACGGAAAAGTATCAAAATATCGGCAGCCAGGACCGTGTGGCGGCCCAGGGTAGCTACTATTTTGATACGCGGCTCAATGACATGCTGACGTTCAAGCATGATCTGTCGTATTTTCCGAGTATGGAAAAGTTCTCGGATTATTATTTGACGACGACGTTTGAGCTGCGGGCGCGGCTGACGGACAAGATGTTTACCAACTTCAGAACGATCTTTGACTATGACGCCAGGCCGGCGCCGGGCAAGAGCAGTACCGATATCAAGCATATCCTGGGCGTGGGGTGGGAGTTTTAGGACAGAGTTCAGCGATGGACGATGGACGATTGACGAAGGACGAAGAAGGAGGAAGGTGATGGGGCAGGCAGGTAAACGCGCGTATGTCAAGACGCCTATCGAAAAACGGATCGAGAGGGCTCATAAGAAGGGGTGCCTGCTGCTGGCCAAGAGTTTGCCGACAGCGATTGAGAGGCTGACCGAATTGCTGGACGATGAGAATCGCGAAACGGCGCGCAAGGCCTGTGTCGATCTGATCAAACTGGAGCTGACCCGGCCGCGTCCGAGTGACGCCCCGGCTGATGCCGAGCCGGGCGGGTCGCTGGATCCGCAACTGGCCGACCGCCTGCTCAAGGCACTGGCTGAGGAATAAAAAGGGATTTTTTTGCGGCGGGCGAGAAAATAGTTGCTTTCGGCACGAATTTCCTATAATATTATCTTGCTATTTCGTGTTTCATTAAGACATTTGAACTCTGGAAACCGAAAAATGAAGCGACGCGTTGCAACAACCGTTCAGCTTAAAGACCGCCTGACGCGCGAGCAATTTCGCAAGATCGAGGCGGCGTTCGGCCGCAATTTCGGCCTGCCGCTTGAGACGACCGATGTCAACGGTCGCGATGTTCGCTCGCTGTGCTCGGCTGGATTTTGTCCGGATTTTTGTCGTCTGGTGCACGCGTCCAAGGTTGGGATGGGGCGGTGCCGGCAGGATCGCCTGCGGAGCCTGAATCTGTCCATTGAGACCGGCCAGCCCTATATCACGTTGTGTCATGCGGGTATTGCGCTGGTGTGTGTGCCGATGATGGATGGCGATCTGCCGCTGGGGGGTGTGTTTTTCGGCAAGTGCGTCTGGGAGCCGGTGGATGAGACGACCTGTCAGGATGTGTCCAAGCGGCTGCGGGGGCTGCGCTTTGACCTGGGCGTCAAGGAAGCGGCCCTGCGGCGGCTGCCGGTGGTCTCAGCGCGGCGAATTCACGAGGCAGCGGAGTTTTTGTATGTGCTGCTGTACCAGATGACCGACCTGGACCCACGGGTGGTTCAATGGCGTCGGCAGCGCTCGGTCCAGCAGGCCAAGATCGGGGAGATCATCCAAGAAAGCAAACGGCTCAGCAGTGAGCAGAGTTATCCCTACGACCTCGAGTGCCAATTAATCGCCAGGGTCAAGCTGGGCGACCGCACGGGGGCCAGGGAGATCTTGAATCTGCTGCTGGGCAGGATTATGTTTTTCAATCCCGGCAACGTCAACCTGCTCAAGGCACGGCTGGTGGAGCTGCTCAGCGTGCTCAGCCGGGCCGCGGCCCAGGGCGGGGTGGATATCAATAGGCTGCTGAGCAAGAATCTGACCTATATCGAGACCGTGCTGACGCTGGACACGCAGGAGGATCTGTGCATCTGGATCAGCCGGGCGCTGGATGAGTTTATCGAGAGCGTCTACAGTTCTCAGGACGCCCGGAAGATTTCCCAGCTCAGGCCGGCGATCGAGTACATGCAATATCACTTCGAACAGCCGCTGACGCTTGAAGATATCGCCCGACAGGCCTATTTGAGTGTCTCGCGGCTGTCGCACCTGTTCAAGGAACAGCTCGGCATCTCGGTGGTCGACTACCTGACCAACATCCGCATCAATCAGGCCAAAGAGCGGCTAATCACCAGCGACAGCACGTGCTCACAGATTTGTTTCGAGGTCGGCTACAACAATCAGAGCTATTTTACCCGCGTTTTCAAGCAGGTTGTGGGGATGACCCCGCGTCAATTTCGGATGGAAAATAAGCGATAGTAAGGGCCGATAAACGTTGGAATTTTTATATTTAGTGTTGTCATGACGGCATAAAACGGATATGCTGTTGGACAGTCAGTTCAGGATGAAAACGATGAACCTTTAGGTACAGGAGTCGCGCGATGGATATTTTTAACTTTGCGATCAAAATGGAAAAAGACGGCGAGACGTTTTACCGTCAGATGGCCGATCAGGTCGACGAAAAAGGGGTCAAGGAAATCCTCACTATGCTGGCCGACGATGAGGTCAAGCACGCCCGGGCGATCGAGCAGATCAGCCAGCGCACCACCGAGATGGCCGAGACGGAGATTCTGGACAAGGCGCGCAATATTTTTGAGCGGATGAAAGATTTCCATGAGGACTTTGACTTTGACCACAGCCATGAACAGTTGTATCGCCAGGCGATGAAGATCGAGCAGA
>PXAQ01000042.1 GCA_003567095.1 Phycisphaerae bacterium | reverse complement strand
GGCGTTGACATCACAAACAGGCTGTCCTTGGGCTCGTTCCACGGATCCTCCAGGTCGGCCCCTTCGTGGCTGATGTGCCACAGGTTGCGGTCGCGCGAGTAGATTTTCTTTTTGCTCTGCTCGATGGGGATGTTGCGTTTGCGGGCATAATCGACCGCCGCTTCGCGACTGGTCAGCGTGAAGTTGGGGTCTTTCCACGGGGCGACGATCTTCAGCGTGGGGTCCAGGGCCATAAATGTCAGCTCGAAGCGCACCTGATCGTTGCCCTTGCCGGTGGCGCCGTGAGAGACCGCTGTTGCGCCGGTGGCGTGAGCCACCTCGACCTGATGTTTGGCGATCAGCGGCCGGGCGATGCTCGTGCCCAGCAGGTAGCCGTTCTCATAGACCGCCCCGCTTTTGAGCATCGGCCAGAGATAATCCTCGACAAATTCCTTGCGCAAATCCTTGACGACGCACTTGACGGCGCCGGTTTCCAGGGCCTTTTTCTGAATGCCTTGGAGCTCATCGCCCTGGCCCAGCTCGGCGGCAAAGGCCACCACATCATAGCCGTAGGTCTCCTTGAGCCACGGCAAAATCACGCTTGTATCCAACCCCCCGCTGTACGCCAAGACTACTTTTTCCGCTTTTTTGGCCATCTCGATATCGACTCCTGTTGATGAAAAAAGACGTAAAATCCGTAATTATGTGAAAGTATAGGTGTTTTCGGTAAAATAACAAGGGTTTTATTGCACACGCAACGGCAGGCCAGAAATTGTACTCGTCTCAGATTTCGTCGGAAATGGGCTCGGCCTTCAGATCTGTTACCCTGCCGTGGGCAGCGAAGGCCTGTTTGACCGAATCGCGCATCAACACCACAAGAGTAAAGACGCCCAGTACCGTGCCGAACGGCATCATGAGACATTCCAGGCCAGCGACAACCAGGCAAAACGTATAGCGTCTTTGTCTGGCCAGCGAACGGCCCGCCGCAAAAATAAGAACCGCCATCGCCCAGCCCATGAGGATGAACAGTGCGGGAAAGATAACAAAAAACCAGCCGAAAAACGCCGGCGGCATATCACCCTCGGCCTCAAACGTGCCGGGGTTGAGGACGAACGCCAGCCCGATTATCAGGTGAATGATCGGAAAGCATGCAAACAATGCCGTCAGCCCCGCAACCACATAGTGAAAAATCGATAACAGCTTTAAGTGCTCCCGATCTTTTCTCAGTAACTCGTTGTCCATAACGCCCTCGTTCACTACAAATTGATTGGCTGACGACCAGCAGTGGGAGCCCTTAGGTGCTTTCAAGGCGGTCAATTTCCTGACGGCATAACGCCTGCTGGCCGGGGTCGCGTAATTGATCCAGCGCACGCTTCAGATAGTCCAGTGCCCGGGCACGCTGCTGCAGGTATCGGCCATACAGCAGGCCAAGCATTAAATAGACTTGCTCCACATATTCATAATTGCTGTAGGTTTTGAGGAACAATTCATAGGCTTTGGCCGACAGGCCCCAGTCTCCATTTGCCATAAGCTGATTCGCTATATCCAGTTGAAGCTGCCTTGGCAAGACGTGATTGGGGTCAGTTTTGAGCAGTTCTTCATAGAGCTGCTTGGCCTGGCTGGTATCGTTGCGAGTCATCGCGTCATGGATGCGCCTGCGAAGCTCAATGATGGCTTTGTCATGACTGTCGGCGACCGGGCTGCTTTGGACAAATGTGCGTTGGGGGCGTTGCGGCTGATCAGATTGCCAAGGACTGCCGTCCTTTGATAGGACATCGCGAAAGCGGCGCCGGCGATTCCACTGGCGCAGCATGCCCCACAGATCGCTGTGATGGCCGTCGACAAGCCGGCTCGCCAACAGGCCGAACACAACGGCAATCCCAAACGCATACCCCGCCAGGTGGGCGTCAAAGGCGATATTTGCCTCTGAAATGTGTTTTTGCAGGACGTTGTCGAAAAAGATGAATTTCAGGAGAATCAGGTACATCGCCTTGATTTCAAAGGTGCCGATAAAAAAGAAGATGTAAAGGACCCTGATGTAAGTTTGGGGAAACAGCACCAGGTAAGCCCCCGTGACCGCCGCGACAGCCCCGCTGGCGCCCAGTACGGGATTGTCGTGCAGCAAGGCGTGTCCCAGCCCTGAAAAGACGGCCCCGCCGAGGTAAAAACATAGATAGCCGACATTGCACAGCTTGTCATTGACGTTATTGCCAAAGATATACAGAAAATACATATTGCCGAGGATGTGCATCAAACTGCCGTGCAGAAACGCATAGGTGACAAACTGCCAGATATACGGGTGCTCGGGTGTGAGCATAAACTGCTGGGCCCAGGGGCGCAGCGGCTCAATAAACGGCCCGACGCGATGCGGCCCATAGGTGAGCATAAACAGAACGATATTGGTGACAATCAGGATATAATTGACATACGGCGTTCGTCGCGGACTGATACTTGTGCTTATCGGAAGCAGCATATTCGGCTATTGGCCCTTAATTCGTCGTAATCTTGCTTTTTTATAGAGGAGCCACTTGCAAAACCCTCTGAAACGCGACAGGACAGCCCGGTCGCTGACCTTTCAGAAAGCTACGGCATTTACGCTTCAACATAGCGAAAAACCAGTTGCCTGCCAAGCCTGAAATTCCATTTTTATTTTTGAAAAAACCATAACCTATTTATTTATATGTTGTTATGTTTATTCAATGTGGTTTCACACCAGTAATAATATAAAGTTACCCCTATTCAGGAGACAAATGGTATGACAGCAATGGAAAATCTTGGCAATTTATGAAACAGCATCCAGGCGTGGCTCTTTGGGACGCTGGAAGACGGGCACTACGAACCCGACTAGAAACATCGCGAATTTTTACCCATCTGTGAGCTTTGCGCGCCGCCGGCATACGTCGAATCCTACCGTGTGCTGTCCAAAGCAGGGCTTCTCAAACGCTTTTCAGGCAAGCCGTCGAAAAAAGGAAATGGCTTCACACAGCCCTTAAAACCACCGGAAAGGCAATTTGTCCAATTGCGGCTGAACCAGTACATCTTCAGGACAACCACTTGTCCCTCATTCAGTAGATCGGCAAAACCACATAAAATTATTCAATAGACTTAAGACACAAGGAAATTTCACCGATTCTTCAAAAAAAGGCCCTGCTTTTCAGTAGGGCCTTTCGGTTGTTCTAATGTGTTCCGGACTTAGACCGGGGTAACACTGTTGGCGCACGGGCCTTTTTTCCCTTGGCCAACCTCGAACTGAACCTTCTGGTTTTCGTCAAGTGTGGCATAACCATTTGTTTGGATCTCAGAATGATGCACAAACAAATCGGGTCCGCCATCATCCGGACAAATAAATCCAAAACCCTTACTCGCGTTAAACCACTTTACTGTACCTGTACTCACTGCGTACTCCTTGGCCCAAAACAGGCCACTAAACTGTATCCCTCGCTGTTTGAATTAAAGGAAGCATCGCCTTGAGGGACGAAAGAAAACACTTCACAAGCAAAAATCATATCACGCGGCCGTCAAATTCACAACAAAAAAAAATAAAAATGTACGCTCCTGTCAAAAAAATCAAAAGAATCGCCCTTTTCAGGCCTGAAATCCACATATCTCCGCAAAAATTTCAAAAAAATGCGGCTATTGTCCTGCGTCAAAGAAATTGGTCTCTTATCCAATAAAGTTGGTTGAAAATGCTCTTTGAAAACTATAAGTTTTTTGGATTTAACGCTTTAAGACACCAGCAGGGTAGTTTTTAATACCTCTGCCATAGGAAAGGATAGGGCAAAGCTGGGAAGTGGCCTGAGCGCCTCTATAGTGACATACAGCATAGGGCGGTATCCTCTTTGGTGTCGCCCATTTGCCGGTTTATGCTGATGTCCCCAATGCGGCAAATCCATTGTTTTCATATCCTAAAAGTGATCAACTTTTTGGGAGTTGAGTCAGAAATTGTTTTTATTTTTAATGATTTTGACCCCAAGTGAGAACTATGGGTTAGACACCAATACGTATCCAAGGGGAATCAATTTGCCAAGTGCGAGTGTACACACTTCACCGTGCGCCTACGATTCGGCTAAATATCGCCCAATGATCATCGGAGGGTGTTTTTAACTCACCCGGAAATTCCAATATTTTCGGCTCGCTCCACTCTGAAGAAGAAATATTTAACCATCTTGTTTCATACTTTCCGGCTGGAACATTCAATTTTACCTCACCCATTCGGGGAAAATAAATCGCAAATTCTCTCTGGCCGGCAGCAAGGCAAAACGCTTCATTCGGCTCACGGTCCGACAGCAGATGATTGGCAGGTTTGTGGTTAAAAAAATCCATTGCATCGGTGAGCATGCGCATACTTTTAATATGCGACAGAGCCAAGGGGCTATTGCCTAAACCCGCCTCGGGCCGGTGAAAACGAACCGAAGCGGCCCCGGCAAAAATATTTCGCCAAAACCGTTCCAGCCCATCCCTGTCAGGCCCGCTCCAGCCTTCTCCGCCTGCTCCGTATATTTTGACATTATTAATCGGCCTCAAAACTCCTGATTCTTGGATTTTGTTCCAGATATAGTAGGTGGTTTCATAATGCACCTGTCCATACTGTGCATTGTTATTGGAAATCTCGATAAATGAGAAATTTTCGGGGTCGTTTATGGTCACCCATACGTTTGAACGCACTGTAAAAAAATGTGTTGCAGGGCTTTGCATTATAGCCCCTTCAACAGCCCCGCCAGTGGGGTCAAAAGGATCGAACATCTCAGTTACTTCAATGTGTTTGTTTTGTTCCTTAGCTTTTTTGCGGACGTATTGTGCCCAGTAAACAGACCATTTAGGATCGGCCTGAGTTTCGTTGTTCATGCAGTATAGCACATGTTCGTATTTGAGACTGATGGACAGTAATTTATCCACAAATTTATGCTGGTAGCCCAACAAAAGGGGTCTGGTCTCAAAATTGAACGGCTCCGGCAATGGAAGTACCGTATTGAAAAAAGGGTTGATTATTCGCTGTCCGTATGAACTGAAAATCTCATACAATCCCGACTCGGTCTGCCCGTAATTGCTATTGTTGGCCGGATTGAAAGGGTTGCGATCCCAAGCCGTTTTGCCATCAACAATGTTCCATGGCCGGGTGTAAAAATCGTAGGTCGCCCAGATCTCTATCTGAACGATGATGTTCCTTTTTTGGGTGGCTTCTAAAAAATATTCAAATTTCTCCCAGTAACGCTCATTCCACCTGTCGAGATCATACAAGCCGGTCTGCTGATCCCTGTAAAAGGGGTATTCATTTCCCTCATCGCGTGAGGACATCGTGCATCGAACATAATTTCCGCCGTGGGCAACCAGCGTATCCAACTCTTCATCCAATTCATCAAATGGGAGCTGGAAAAGATTATCGTTCGAGCTGCCTCCAAGCAGCAAAATTGGTTTGCCCTTGTACTGCCAATATACAGGGTTTTCTGTGTAGGCTTTAACGCAATTTCCCTCTCGGCCCTCCGGAGAAGCAAGAGCCTCGATGTTTCCGGCGGCAACCGTTAAAAGCATTAAAGGAAACGCGAACAGTGTAAATGAATAGGATCTGTTATTTTTCATAATAGCTCCAAACAAAAAGTCAGTTCTCAGTTAACACATAAAACAATGATTTGTCGTTTTTAATATCATCGAATCCGGAAACTGAATATGACTTAATAGCCCGATCTACGCCGACTTTGCCAATGGGATGCCTACCGCCGTTATAGTAGTTTTTGATGGCAAACCTTGCGCTGGGCAGATTTCCTGCAGGATCGAGAATGGCCAGGGCAAAAATGTACTCACCCGGTTCAACATCCGATAAGATCATTGTCTGATTAACCGTATAGATCTTTGCAGGGAGGGTATATGCCTTTGCAGACTCATCCCATTTATCGCCGGGAAGCCAGGTACGGATATCAATATCTGCACATTGCTGCCTCCATATTACCTTTTTGGTGCATGGATCGAGCAGGCTGGCTTCAATCGGCCAGTTGTAATAGAAAGGTGATGACCCCGTGTTTTTCACTTTAAATGAAAAGGTAAATTGTTCATCGTTGTTAATGGTTTTCGGATATGTCACCTCGGTAAGCACAAAGCGATACCCCAATGCTCTTTGAACCATCTCTGCACCTGCTCTGACACGCTCATCATCATGGTCGTAGTTTGCAATCCATCCAAGATGGTTTACATGCAGTTTTCTTATCCTGTCTATTATATAATCTCTATGAACAGGTTCAGACAGAGATTTTTCGGGACTTTCACCGGGCTGTATATGCACGTTACCCCAGTTGTAAGCAGCTTCTCCTCCGATGACGGCTGTTTTCCACCTTGGAGATGTGTTGTTGAGGTGAAAGGCATAATATTCCTGATCGTGATGCGCAAACGAATCCCAATAATAACCAAAGTTATGAATATGATCGTTGTATGTATTGGGCCAGCGAATCATGACGTGCTTATTTTGAAAAGAGGCTGCGAACTGTGCGGCAATAGCTTCTTTGATATCATCCCGGGTATCGGGATATTCCTGCTCACCCCACTGACCAACGAGCCCCATTTCGACATAGGCAACACGCGGATCGTTATCCCAAGCCTTCGCCAGTTTTTTGATTAATGCGATAGAGCGTTCTTTGTATTCGTCGCTGGTATAATCGCCTTCTGTCATATCAGCAGGCCAGCCGCTTTGTTGACGCGGCCAGTCAAGATAAACACGGGGGATGGCCTTCATATTATTTGTTTCATAACCATCCCACCTGTCGTTTGAGACACTGATTATACGACTTAAATCGTCACTGGCCGAATTTTCCAGTTCATTCCACCTGAAATAAGTCTTGTTCAGGGTGCTGTACTCATGATCGGCCATGGATGACCTGAACCCTTTAAGCGGGTTTTTAATTGCACGTTCATATTTTTCAGGATGGACTGTGACGTAATCTTCGGGTGATGATAAAATGTCAGTTGCTATTTGTGTCGGTGCGCGGCTGACCGTATCTATAGCCGGGTCCGGAGTTGCGACGACGCGATTCGATGGTGTAAACTGCACATGCTCAAATATGGCCATTGAGCCGTTTCCTGATATGGCCTCAATGCGGACTTCATCGCCTTTATTGATCTTGATATGCCGGGGCACATGCCATCTTTGTTCGCTTAACATGTGCCACTGATCGTCGCGGGATTTGTCCAGCCACGACACAATTTGGTTATCGCCAATGTACATCGTGTAAATATTCTGCTCCACACTTTCAGCCAGATAACTGACATCAATATCGTAATAGCCCGATGCGTACGGAAAAGTGAACCGAGCAGTTCCTGTTGAATGGGTCAATTTGATGTAAGTACGGCCGTCAACGCTTTCAATCCCATAACCGGCCAAGTGCATACTTTGAGCCTTGACGATTAGGGGCTCACTTTTACTGTCCCCTTTTCTGGTGGAAGCGCTGCACGAGATTAATGCGATTGCCAATAAACTAACCGTAAGATAGCTTGAACTGTTTCGCATGGTTCCCTTCTTAATTTAGAACAATTGGGTGTTTACTCTAACTGACTTTTCCCATTTAAACGGCAAAACACATTTTTCACCTAATGATATCGATAATTTTACAAGACTCACCCCAGCAGGGTCAAGAAAAATCCATCCTGTGCGCCTTTCTGGAAGCCATCGAACAGCAAAAACCGTTCGAGCTGGATGGCCAAGAAGCCCGCAAATCCGTCGAACTGATCCTGCGCATCTACGAAAGCGCCGGCATCCGAAAACAAGGACGGTTTCACAAGCAACTAACCATCGTTTAAACAGGCACTTGCGAAAATCCCGCTAAACTGGGATAATACCGGCGATATGAAGATTCGGATTGTTCATCCCGCGCTGCGTGAGTTATTTGACCAGCTTCATTTTGCGCCGACCCGCCAGCAGCACAAATACCTGGCCGCGGCTGAGAAGCTGATGCTGATTGTCGATTCCGCTCAAGAGTACCCCTATGAGTTTATTGTCTATCGCATTACGGGTTTTCGTCCCGTGGCGGCCAAATATGAGGACTGTTTCATTCGCGGCGATGCTTTATTGGCGGACTTACGGGTCTGGATATCACAATTCAGTGGCCGGCTTCAGGTTCCGGTCGCCATGCAGAAAGAGCGCGTTTTCACGGTTGAGCAGTTGGCTCAGCGCTTTTCGGTCTCGGGAAAAACGATTCGTCGCTGGGAAAAACGGGGCCTGTCGGGGCGTATTTATATTTTTGAGGACGGCAAAAAACGCAAAGGCTACGCCGACTCGGCGGTCCGTCAGTTTGAACGGGAACATCCGGATCTGCTGAAACGTTCGGCGCGCTTTACCAAGCTCGATGCCGCCGAGAAACGCCGCATTTATCAGATGGCCTGTGAACTGGCCGCCGCGCAGCATCCGCAAACCCGCAACGACGTGCTGCGCCAAATCAGCGAGCGTACCGGCCGGGCTCGCGAAACGATCCGTTACGTACTTCTGCAGCAGGAAAAGCAGGCAGGGCAAAGCGATGCGCTGCCGAGCTCGCGCGGGCGGTCCGGCGCCCGCGAGGCCGCCCAGGTCTACAAGCTCCGGCGACAGGGCGTTTCCATCGGCGAGCTGGCCGAGCGTTTCAAAAAAAGCCGAAGCTCGCTGTATCGGATGATCAATCAGTCGCGCGCCCGCGAACTGAGCCATCGCAAGATTGATTACATCGACAGCCCGGAGTTTGCCGCCGAAGACGCCGAGGCCCGGTTGCTGGACCCGCCGGTCGAGACCCTGATGGAGGCGACCAAAACACGCAGCGGCCTGCTGACCCGCCGCCAGGAAGAGGCGTTGTTTCGCCGCTACAACTACTTGAAATGTCTGGCCGCCCAAGAGCGCGACCACATCCGACAGCAGCAGCCCGCGGTGGCCCGTTTGCGGCGGATTGAGACGCTGCTGGACAGTGCCGACCGCATCAAGCAATACATCATCGGCGCCAATATGCCGCTGGTGGTCAGTATCGCCAGACGCCATCAGGCATCGGGGCTGCCCATGAATGAGATGGTCAGCGAGGGCACGCTGTCGTTGATGGCGGCGGTGGAGAAATTCGACTACACCCGCGGCTATCGATTCAGCACCTATGCCAGCTGGGTAATTGTCAAGGATTTCGCCCGCAAGATTCCCGCTGAAACCCGTCGACCCGATCGCGCCGGCGGCTCGGACATGGCCAGCCTGCCGCATGACTTTCGGCTGGGCAATCTGCCGGACATCGCCGCCGTTGAGCAGGCCCAGCACGATTTAATCAGCGTTATCGGCTCCAACCTAGACGAGCGCGAGCAGTTCATCATCCTGAACCACTACAACATCGATACCGGGGTCATCCGGAAAAAAGCCATGACCCTCAAACAGATCGGCGATGAGCTGAACCTGTCCAAGGAGCGCGTCCGCCAAATCGAACTGCAAGCCTTGCAGAAATTGCGCCAGAGCCTGAGCCCCGAGCAATTTGACCTGCTGACCGGCTGATTAGCGCGTGTCACAAAGCTTTCGGCCAGCCGGCATAGATCACCAGTGCCGCAAACAAAACGGCCAGAATACCCCACAGGCGATAGATCCACGGGGGCTGTTTTTGCCAGCCGAGCATATAGCGATGGGCAGTTTCGGGTTTGACCAGAAGCGCAGCCAGATTGCCGACGATGATCAATATCCCCAAGGCGACAATGATCTGCCAGTGGCGCGTCTCGCGTGCCACAATCAGAAACAGGACACCGATAACGAGTTTGACAACGGCAACAGTTTGAAATCGATGGCGACCCGTGAAAAACACGATCATTCGTTTCATCCAATCCGGTTTCAGCACGGCGCCGATACCTGCCAGGGCCATTATGATGCCGATGATCCATACACTATGATGCATTGCGGGCTCTCCTTAACTGGTTTTTGGCTTTGAAGCCGGAGGTCAGTCGTCGATTTTCTCGACCATATCGTAATCGATCTCTACGCTGGCGGCCTGGCCGAGCATCTCGACCTGCATCACCAGCCGGGTTTCTTTGCCGGTGCGCACAATCAGCCCCTCGGTGCCCATCAGCGGGCCGGCGATCACGCGGCAGCGCTGGCCGACCTTGAGATAATCATGCGGCACAACGGGCTTGCCGAGCTTGAGAACCGTTTCAATCGGCTGCAGCTCCTGTACCAGACGATCTTGGTCGACCACCTGAATAATCGATGCAGTGCGGTTGGTCTTGAGCACGTCGAGCCGCTGGTTTTCGCCGCCGCAGAAAAAAACATACCCCGAAAACAAAGGCATCAATGACCGAATTGTCCGTCCGCTTTTACGAGACACCTTCCAGCTCATCGGCAGAAAATACGGCACCTGTTTATGCACAAGTTGCCAAGCCAGGGCTTTTTCGTTGCGGGCCTTGGTGTGCGCAACCCACCACGAGCCGTCAAAGTTGGCTATCGAGGTTTCTTCCGGCCACACCAGCGGCGGATTTTCACTAACCTTTAACACGTTTTCTCACTCCTGAATCACTATAACATTACACATATAAATTATGGTATTGGATGATGCCGAAGAAGTCAAGGCCGCGCAGGATCGGATAAAGACAGCTTTGGGAAGTCCTCACAGAAACGTCCATACATGCTTTCAACAATGCGACCGGCGCTGCTTACAGGGCGTTGAGAATCCCCTCGGCGATGGCTGTGGCCAGGCGGTCCTGGTGTTCGGCCTGGGTCATCAGCCTCGCGTCGGTGGGATTGGACAAAAAGCCCGTTTCGATCAGCACCGCCGGCCCGGAGGTGCGCACCAGAACGCGGAAATCGGCGGTGCGTATGCCTTTGCCCGGCACGCCGGCGTTGAGAAAAGCGTTCTCAAGGCTGCGGGCCGCACGGCGCGAGGCGTTGCTGGCGGCGTTGGCGATGTAGAGGGTAAAGCCCCGGTGGCTGGAGTCGTTG
>PXAQ01000160.1 GCA_003567095.1 Phycisphaerae bacterium | reverse complement strand
TGTTAAGGCCGATACGATGCAGACGAATATTGGCCGCCGGTGTTTCCAGACGATCCGCCGGTGTGTCCGAGGCGGTCAACACATCGACCTGAAGATGCTCATGGTTGGCGTAGTGCCTGATCAGTTGCTGATGGGCTTGGGCCGCACCGCCGCCGAGCGGGGGATATTCATAATTGAGCATCAAAATTTTCATCGATCCGGCACCCTGGGCGCTCTTTCAGCGATGACATAGAAGTTGGTCTGCATCCGCAAGGGAAGACGGCGAAAATCGATCCACCGCACGGCCGCCTGCGGCAGGCCGATTGTTTTTAGTTTTTTCAGGGTGTAGGCGTTCATCGTATTCATTTTTACAAACTGCGGAAAAAATCCATGCCCACGCAGCCGACGCCGCAGGTGGCGGTAAGACTGCAGTGACGGATGGAACGTGCGCCAATACAGCGACCGATGTTTCAGCGTCTCGAAAATGATGTTGCTCAACTTGTTCGGAGTTTGAAGCAGGTAGCAGCCGTCCGGCTTGAGGATGCGGCGGACGTCTTGCAGATGGCAGTCTACGTCGTGGAGATGCTCAAGCACATCAAAACTGAGCACAAGGTCGAAACATTCGTCCTCAAAGGGCAACCGCTCGGCTCCCAAGACACGCCACCGGATGTCGGGATATTTGCCGGCGGCAAAGTCTATAGCGGTTTGGGAGATATCGCTGCCGGTAATATTCAGCCCTTTTTGGTGCAGCGCAGCGGTCAACTGTCCCATGCCGCAACCCAGCTCGAGTATTGTCTTGTTCGGCCTCAGCAGTCCGGTCTGGTCGAGGAAGGCAAGGTTCAATTCAAGATTGCCGGCCTGCTCGGTTCCCTTGGCAATGGCCTTTTGCCAGCGTTGTTCATAGCGTGCTTTGGTTTGAAGCTCGGCGGATTCCATTGTCTAACGTCCAGGCGCTTAATGGGTGTGTTCAAACAGCATATGATTTCCGAACTGCCGCACGAGGCGATAGCGGGTCATCACAAAATCGCGGAAGGGCTTCATTGCATCGAATCGCCGAGCTTCGTCCATGTCAAATTGCTGCTGCAGCATCCCGCTCCAGGTGCGTTCGTAGGCCTCGATTTCCTGCGGGTTGCGGCTCAGCAGTCGCGGCCGGTCATTGCCGAACATATTGGCCGGCACAATCGGCCACAAATCAAACGGGGGACGGTCAAAGGGAAAGTGCCGCTTGCGACTGTCGACAATATAGCGCGGCGGATTGTCTTCAAATTGGCTGATGAGTGCTTCAATCTGGCTGGCCAACCGGTTCGGCGGGGTGACATGCATTTGGGCCTCATAGGCCCGCGGCACCGGCGCCATGCGCTGGGCCTGGACATAGATGCCGGGAAACCAGCCCCAGACATACAGCGTGTCACCGGGGTCGCTGTTGTTGCGGATATAGTCGCCGACAGCCTGCCAGGAGGCCTTCTGGGTTCTGTTAACGGTTTCAAGGCTCTGAGCAAAGCCGCGGCGCCGCTGGGGCCGGCCCGTTTGGGGGTCTTCATAGGCCACTCCGGTGTCGGGGCTTTTGGGAAAACCGGCAAAGACCGGATAGATCACGATCAACACAAAAAGACCGGCTGCACCTGCCGCAGCGGCGGGGGGCACTTTATTTTCACTGTGTGCCAGCCATGTGTGCCACAGCCACACCGCATAGGCCGTCAGCATGGCTCCGGAGGCGATCGGCGGCAGATAATACTGCTCATAGGAATGCGGGCTGATCCAGACGAAGATCATATCGACGAGCCACCATACAGCCAGCAGGGCGGCGACCGCGTGCAGGGGACTTTGCAGCGGTTGCTTTTTGACCCGATGCCAAAGACCGACGCCTGCGGCAAGCAGCACCGTTGCCAGCGCCGGATAGATCGCCGCTCCGACGGCGTGATAGTATCGCAGCACCTGTGGGGCCTGATCGGACAACGACCTCGCTTGGCGACTAAGTCCCACGTAGCCGCCTTGCTCTAAAATGCCGGAGGTCTCCAAAAGATTTAAAACGTTAGAACGCAAAAAAAGAGCAGCTTGCCGCGGCAGCTGAACGAACGGTACAGACCGCAGGTAGGCGGGGATGTCATGCGACAGGTCAACGCCTTCAGCCGTACTGATCATCACAATCGCTACGATCAGCATCACAACAACCGCCGCGGCGCCGCCGATCCACAGACGACGGTTCACCGAGCGGATGGACCGGGCGATGGTCCGCCAGGGGACATGATGATACAGGGCAAATGCCGCAAACGCCAGTGCCGAAAAGAGGATCAAGGCCTCGACCAAAATGACCGGAAACGTGCGCAGGAAACGGTCCATGCCGTCCTGCCAGATGTAGAGTACAGCCGGGAAACACAGCCCTGCCGCGGCGCCGGCGATCCACAAGGCTATGGTCATAAAGACGGATTTCCACTGCCGCCGCCTGACGATCAGCTTGACGGCCAAGTATACGCCCATCGCGACCACAATTGACAGGCCGGTGGCCTTGAAGTAAAACGGGATAATGGCCGTGGCGCCAGAGATGACGGCCCAGTGTTTGCGCCCGCCGGTTTCGTGCAGAGCAAATGCGCACGCGGCGACGATCATAAAGGGGATCATAAACTGTTCTTTGACGTTGCCGAATTTGGCGATGACCGGCGCCGAGAGCATAATCGCCGCCAGCGACGTCGAGACGACCGCGGCGCTGTTGCCGAACAGACGCCGGGCCGTGTAAAACAGCATCCCAAGGCCGCCGATCTGCAGCAGCATCTGCATCACATTCGGCCCGAGATCGCTGAAGCCGAACAGCTTGACGCCCAGGACATTCATCAGCAAGGTGCCCGGCTGTGCCGAGGAGTGCTCATCGACCCACAGACGCGCCCCGTCGAGCAGATGCCGGGCCGAATAGACGTACGCGCCGCCGTCAAACGGGTCGGGGCTGTTCAGTTCGATATACTTGCCCAGCGCAAAGGGGACCCCGCCGAGCATCAGCGTCAGGGCCACCGCGACCAGCAGGCCGACCGGCACGGACGGTTTGTGTTGTGGCGACGAGATTTTGTGTGTTTTTACAGGTTTTCTGCGACGTGCCATATCATGCTTACGCATTGGGGGTTTCGGTCGGTTCGATTATTTTGTCGATCATATAGATCGGGCGATCCTGCGATTCGTGATAGGTCCGCACGAGAATTTCCGCCAGCAGCCCCATCAGCACAAACTGGATGGCGGCTGTCATCAACATCATGGAGATGATCAGCAGGGGGTTTCGGTTCATTGACAGATTTTGCACGACCTTCATTAAGATGACCGTCAATCCCGACACAACTGATCCTAAAAAGCACAGCCCGCCCAACCCGCCAAAGATATAGATCGGTTTGGTGGAAAAAGAGGCCAGGAATTTAATCGTCATCAAATCTAAAATGACTTTGAAGGTACGGTTCAGGCCGTATTTGGTATTGCCGGCGGTGCGCGGGCGATGATTAACGACCATCTCGGTAACCTTTTCGCCGCCCCAGCGGGCCAGAGCCGGGATAAACCGATGCATCTCGCCATAAAGACGGATAGACTTGAGCGACTCGGCGCGATAGGCCTTCAGTGTGCAGCCATAATCGTGCAGGCGAACGCCGGTTATGCGTCCGATAAGCCAGTTGGCGATGCGCGACGGCAGCGTCCGCGTGAGGGGATTGTCCTTTCGGTCTTTGCGCCAGCCGCTGACGATATCATAGCCTTGCTCGAGTTTTTCAATCAAACGGGGGATGTCGGCCGGGTCGTTCTGGCCGTCGGCGTCCAGCGGAACGATGATTTTGCCGCGGGCATACCGAAAACCGGCGCTGAGGGCCGCGGTCTGACCGAAGTTACGCCGCAATCGAATCAGCCGCACGCGCGCACAGGTTGCCTGAATTTCGTTTAAAATTGCAAAACTCCCGTCGGTGCTGCCGTCATCAATGTACAGAATCTCATAGTCCCTGGCCTCAAGGGTCTGGATGATCTCGTTGTGCAAAGCGGGCAAATTGTCCGCTTCGTTAAAGACCGGAATGACCAGGGACAACTCCGGCTGTTGACTATTGTCCATACAAAACTCCTGAATTGCGTGCGTGCCAGAGGCTTGTGCAATGTCTTTTCAACGCTTAGGTTGTTTATAGCAGAGGATTGTCTTTCTGTAAAGGCATATCCGGAATCGACCGAAATACTCTTGCCGACAGGCTTGTTTTTTGTAAACTTAATTGGATTTATCGTCGTATCCGAGGTGAAAGATTGTTGTTTTTTTATTTTTGCGGAGATTTTCTATGAAAGCTGTGTTTATTTCTGTTCTGGGGCTTGTGGTGTTGGTAGGCGTGGGCGGTTGCGGCCCGGAAAAAGAGGTTGTATCGGAACCTAAAATCCCCCAAGCAACCGAATCGGCTGTTACGGCCGAGCCGGTGGCGACAGGACCGGCACCGACGGTCCAAAGGGCCGATAAAGAAAACCCAGCTACTCAGGACGAAACTCCCTCCGGGCCGCGCATCTCTTTTGAGAAAACGCTGCACGATTATGGCAATGTCGGGCCGCGGTCGGTCAATGTGGGACGATTTCCGTTTACCAATACCGGCGACGAGGTCCTGCATATTGAGCGGTTTCACGCGCCGTGCGGCTGTTCGGTGCCGGAGCTGCCCAAACGCGATTATGAACCGGGCGAGTCGGGGGTCGTTGAGGTCAGATACACATCCCCGGCAGGAGCGGCGGTGGATGAGTATCCTATTTATGTGTATTCCAATGATCCGGAAACACCGCGATTTGAATTAACTGTTAAGGCCGTCGTGGAGGTTAATGTGGAGGTCAGCCCGCGTGAGGTTTCCCTGTTACTGGATCAGGAAAATGCGGGGATGCCGGCTTTGACCGTTAAAAGTACCGACGGGCAAGAGTTTTCGATTACCCGCGCAACATCGACCGATAATACCGTCTCTTTTGGCTTTGACCGCGATGAAAAGGGGACTGAATTCGTACTGGAACCTGAAGTGGACATGGCCAGGCTGGAAAATACAAATATCGGGCAGATCCAAATACACACCGACCATCCCAAGTCCGGTGTTCTTAGCGTGCGTTTTAATGCTAAGCCGCTGTTTGAAATCTCCCATCCCCGGCTGATTCTGCAAAATATCGTGCCGGGACAAGAGGTCATTCGCGATGTCTGGATTCGTAGTAACTATGACCAAAAAGTCGAGATTCAATCGTATACCTCCACAAACGAGATGATGTCTATCGACAGTCAGAGGCAAGATGGAAATCATCTGCAAATTATGGTAAAAATCACACCTCCTGCCGATGCTCCGACCGCAAATCGCCGATATATTTCAGACGAGCTGACGATCACGCTGACCAGCGGGCACGAATTGTCGATCCGCTGTAGCGGCTGGTACAGATTGAATTAGCCGGAGTTAATCTTTTTTGGCTAATTGTGCTCGCTGGCGGAACAAAACCAACGGCGACGTGTCTAAATCTTTGCAAGACGCCGGGCACATTGTGTGCGAACGCTATTAGTGAACCGATGTTGGGATTTCTATGATTAAAACGCTGCGGATAACGAGTTTTTTACTGGCTGCGTTGGCGGTCTGCGGTGTTGTTTTGTTGGTGATGTGGGGGGGCAGGGGCAGCGAAGAGATTGAGGAGTTTCTGGCCCGTGAAGGTGTGGTACAGCGATTGAAAGATCAGGTTGGCACAGAAACCGAAGAAAAGGATCTGATTTCCCCGCTGGTCAATCAGGCCAAGCAGTTTGCCCTGCGGATTGACCCACCTCCGCCGCCGCGTCCGGATCCGCCGCCGCGTCAGCCGACCCAGCGCCAACGCCCGCAGCCGCGCCCGGAGCCGGAACCCGAACCGCAACCGGTCCGACCCCCGCGCCCGGTGACCGTCCGCTTTGAACTGCTTGCGACGGCTCAATCCGAACACAATCCCCAGCGTTCGTTTGCCCTGATCAAGCCGGCGCTTGATGAGGCCAAATGGTACGGCACAGGCGAACGTATTGAGCACTTGGAGGTGCGCCAGATCAACAACGGCAGTGTGGTCCTCTATCAGGACGGCAACAAGCACTCCGAGATTTTTGTCCCGTCGCCTGAGCCGCGGGTCCGCTCGCTGCTCAGGGCCGACGCCGAGCCGAGTGAACCGGCCGGGCCCAGCAGTGTCGTGGCCGAGGCCGAGGATGTGCCCGCCGCCGAGGGTCGGCGGCCCGAGGCCGAACCCGGCCAGACCGAGCAGAGGGCCGCCGCTGCTGCGCCACGGACGGTGACACGCAGCCGCCCACCAGTTGACGCGCAGGCCCGTGTCCGGCGGACGCCTCCGCCGGTGCGCCAGCCGTCGCCCGAAGAGCAAAAAGAGTCGCTCGCCCAGAGCATCGCCAGCATTGAAGATATCCGGACGCGTGAGGATCCGCATCTTGACGACGAGCAGCGGCAAAAAGAGCAGGAGGCCTGGGGCCAGCTTTTGGAGCTTTTGCAGAAGGAGCAGGAAATGCTCGAAAGCGGTCGCCGCGCGGCCGGTGAATCGGACGATGCGTCGCAGGACGAGCACGAACAGGAACCGGATGACGGCGACGGACAGGCCGCTTCTGAAAACGATCAGTAAATGGATAACGCAATGCCCACTGATAAACACGCAAACAACAATAACAGGTGTCACATGAAGAAAATGTCTATACGGTCGGCAGCATCCCCGACAAAACCATTGAGATGGAAACGCTGTGCCGTCATCTGGCTGGGGGTCTGTGCCTTGGCCGCGGCGGGGCTTTTGGCCTATGCGGAAAGTCGGGCCCCGCTTCGCAGCCGCTCATTTCGGCTGCGCCACATTGACAGTGACGCCATGCAGATGCTGCTGGAGCGGCTGGATATCGGTACCGAATACAATGCGCTCTCGTCAGAGGTAATTATCGTCACCAGCGACCGGGCGGGGGACTTACTGAAAGCCACCTCCGTGGTGACACTGGCCGATCGTGCTGATCTCCAGTTCCCGGTTGAATTTCGGCCGCTGATGGTGGCCAGCGATGCGATCCCGGCGCCGGATCGTGAGGAGCTGGCGGTGCGTCTGCGGTCGCTGACGCTCGGGTCGCTGCTCAGCGGGCCGCCTTCCAACGCGCCGAATCCGGCGATTGTGGACACCGTGGGCAACACACTGATCGCGGTCGCCTCGGCGGACATCTTAGAACAGCTCGACGATGAGATTGAGGCGTGGAAAGCGGAACACTCGCCGCCGCCCGTGGACGAACAAGAGCCGGACGAGCAAGCACGTCCGTCCCTGGAAGAGATCGCCAAACAACTTTTTGAGGATGAACCGGCCCCGGCCGAGCCGCCGGCTGGCAACGACGAACAACTAACCGAGGACATCGAAGATCCCCAGCTGGTTGACGTTGAGCAAGACATAGACACTCCCGCCGAGCAGCAGCCACACGTCCACCACGAGCCGGCCGCGGACGCGACCAGGGCCGATGATGAGTCGCTTGAAGCGGATGACGATGAGCCTGAACGGACAGCGACGGACCAGCCGGAGCCGGATGGTGACAGGGCGCTTCTGGAGGCACTGCAGATGCTCGCGCGCCGGGAACAGGACGTCCTGGCCGAGGCTGAGCAGGATGAAGCGCCGACTGTGACCGAAGAGGTCGAACAGACGGACGAACCGACACCGCAGCCGCCTTTCCGGCCGGATGCCGACGGCAGGCGCATCGTCACCGAACCGATGCTGCCGGCACATCTGGCCGAGGAGGAGCTGGAACTGACCATTACCCTGCCCGAAGAGGTGGAGGTCGAGGCGCTGGTGGAGCTGGTGGGCAAGCAGCTTGGGCTCAACTATATGTATGACCCGGCGATCCTGCGCAATCAGAAAGTAATGCTCAAAATCCACGACGGTCAGATTCGGATGAAAGATTTGTACTCGCTGCTTGAGTCGGTACTGCGGTTTCGCGGGTTCGTGATGACCCGGCGCGACCGGCTGGTGACGATTGTCCGGCAGGACCAGGCCGCGACGCTGGATCCGATCCTGCGGCTGCCCGATGATCCGATTCTGCCCGGCGATGTGGTGGTCAGCAGCGTCTTTGAATTACAGCATATCGGGGCCGAATCGGCCAAGAATATGCTCGGCCAGATGCGGCTGGGCAGCGAAATCATCACGATCGCCGAAACCGGGACGCTGGTGGTGACTGATTATGCCTTTCGAATGGAGCGTGTTCGCGAGGTCATCGCGATGATTGACGTGGCCGGTGCGCCCAAGGATTTTCAGTATCGGCAAATCAAGTTTATGGAAGCAATGGAGTTGGTGCCCAAGGTCGAGTCGCTGGCCTCGGAGATTCGCGGGGTTACGATTACCGTTGCCGGCCAGCCGGCCGCCGCGGCCCCGCAGCGACGCGTCGACCCGGAAACCGGGCGGCCGGTGCCGATGTCGGCGGCCGAGCGGGCCCGGGAAATTGCCCGGCGGCGGGCCGAACAGCAGCGGGGTGAACAACCGGAGCGGCAGCGCGATGAGGCGGCCGGGGAGGGCATCTACCTCGAAGCGGACGGACGGACCAACCGGGTGCTGATGATTGGCTACCCGAGCGAGTTGGAGATTGTCAATCAGTTGATCGACAGCTTGGATGTGCCCGGCTACGACCTGCGTTTTATCCAGGAATATGTGATTAAGAATGTCGAGGCCGTCGAGGTCGTCAATGTGCTTAATGAGCTGGGTGTCGCCCAAGTTGCCGTCACCACGCAGCAGCCGACACGGCGGGGCCAACCGCAACCGCAACGGGAACAGGACCAGGAGTCCAGGCCTCAGCCCCAGCAGCGCCAGACCGGTACAGCCGGGTCGCGCGACCCGAGTATTTCCCTGCGGGCGGCGACCAATTCGCTGCTGGTCAACGCCACCGAAGAACAGCACAAGGCCATTGAACTGGTGATCACGCATGTGGACGTTCTGCAGCAGGACCAGCGGACGATTCAGGAATATGAGATCCAGTACATTGACACACAGACGGTGCTGGAGACGCTGGCGGACTTGGGGATTATTTCACCCCAGCGTACGCAGGCGGCCACCGGCACACGCACCACAGACGGCCGCCAGAGTGGCCGTACCGAGCAGCAGGGGCGCAGCGGAGACGATCCGCGGTCGCCGATGCCGACGACACTGCCGGGGCTGGGCGGTGACGGTGATCGGGAAATCACCGCCGCCGAGCCGCAGATCGCCGTGCTGCCGGCGACCAATTCGCTGCTGGTCTATGCCACGCCCCGCCAGCACGCATCCATCGGGATGGTCATCGCCCATGCCGACCGCCAGTTGGATCGGATGCGGGCGCCGTATATGGTCTATGCCCTGGAAAATCAGGATCCCGAAGAGCTGGCTGATATTCTGAACCGGCTGATTCAGGAAACCATTGACGAAGCCGCCGACGGCGCACGCACCGAACCGGATGCCCGCATTCAGACCCGCCAGACCGGCATGGCCCGCCTGCCCAGCGGCGAAGAACAGCGCATCCGTATCGTGCCCGACCCGAAAACATACTCATTGATCGTCTATGCCAACCAGCGCAACCAGCAATGGGTCGGCGAGTTGATCCGCGAACTGGACGAATACCGCCCGCAAGTTCTTTTAGATGTCACGCTGGTGGAAATTACAAAAGACGATGCATTCCAGTTTCAACTTGACATGATTGCAAAAACATTTGGTGGCACGATGCAAACTGGGTGGACTGTTGGGGAAGGTTATGATTTCACATCAAGAAATCTCTTGGAAGCAAGGTCAAGAGGTGGATCCGGCGACATTTTCTTTAGCAGCGACAAAGTTCAAGCGTTGTTAAATATTGTCGAGGATCGAGGATATGGCCGGGTTATGGCCAAGCCTAAACTCCTGGTTAATGATAACCAGGAAGGTGAAATTAGCACTGAAACAACAAAATCCATCGCACAGGTGAGGACCAATGTCGTTCCACCTACAGCAACAACTGGACCGACAACAACCTCAGATGTTGTGTTTCAGGATTACGTTCAAGGTGTAAATTTGGCAATTCGTCCACATATAAGCAAGGGCAATATGTTACGGCTTGAGATAGCTATGAATCGAACCGATTTTGGTGATGACGTAACAGTTGAAATCGACGAGGTAGTCTCCGATGGTCAAGGTGGCCTGAGGACTTTGACGAGAAAAGTGCCCGGACCCCCCGATCGCTTAGCGACTGATATCTTTACCACAGCAACTGTTCCTGATGGCGCAACAATTATTCTAGGTGGACTTGAGCGGCTAAGTCAGACCAAAGTGCATTCTAAAGTTCCTCTCTTGGGGGATTTGCCGCTCTTGGGCGGGTTGTTCCGTTCTATCAATAATGTTGATGATCAAAGCCGTATGTATATTTTTGTCAAAGCTGAAATTCTACGTCCGGCCGATCAGGTCGAAGGGCTGGAAGATATGCGTCGTGTATCTGAGCATAACCGCCGGCAGTTCGAAGAGCTTGAGAGACGATTTCAAAATATGCAAAGCTGGCCGGGAATTAAAGATCGGCCGATGCAGCCTGAACGCGTACTGGATGACGGAATGGAAAGACGATAGACAATTCTCAGAGGACCGTGGAATGACAAAGGGGCTTTGGGAATTGGGAATATTTGTCCCGTGGGCTCATGCCCACGGCTAAGTGATGTGACGCCCCTTTCGGGGCTGGAAACTGGGTTTTTGATGGGCTAAAGCCCATCCTACGAATTATGAAAGAATTATTGATACAGGCAGCGGATCGCAGCGGAGTGGTCAATGCCGGGATGCTGCGCGAATTTTTCGACCAGCACACCGACGACGCCCGGCGTGTTGACCAGGTGCTGCTGACAGCGCCGAACTTTACCGAGGACGTGGTGCTGCGGTTGTTTGCCGAGGCGCTGGCGCTGGAGTATGTCGAGGAGATCGACGCCAACTGCGTGCCACGCGAGTTTATCGACGCGGTGCCGGCGCCCTATGCGCAGCATCATTACCTGATCGGCTACCGGCCGGAGGCCGACAACGGCCGGCTGCTGGTGCTGACGGCCAATCCGCTCAATACCACGCTGGTGGACAATGTCTCCAAGATGCTGGGCGTGCCGGTCGAGACGGCCTT
>PXAQ01000095.1 GCA_003567095.1 Phycisphaerae bacterium | reverse complement strand
TTCCGCACCCCGAACCCCCGCCCCTTCAGCCGTCGCCGCACCGGAGACGCGCCCAGCCGGACATACAACCGCTCGCCTTGGATGCTGGTCATCGTCCTCACTTCTCGACAAAGTGTTCCCGTAGCAGCCGTGCCCCATTTCTCGTGGCTTACGTCACGGATTCGGCTGACTGCGCCGCCTACCGGGTTGAAGGCCAGGCGCTGGCCGGTGCTCCGCACGATGCCGGATCAGCCTCCGCGACAGGCTCCGCTAACGGGACTGGGACTGGGACTGGGACTGGTTCTGGACTGAGCGGAACTGCGGCCACACGGAAGCCCAGGAGGCTGCTCCGGTCCCCGGCCCGCTCCTGCCGCGGTACGCCGCCCGGCAGAACCGGGCGTCGCTCCTCCATCTCCCACCCCGGATCACCCGGCTGGTGGCATCATCTGCACCGCTCGGGTTCCTCATCGACTCCGCCGAGACTTGCCATATCCGTCCCAACACCACTCACACACATTACCTCCCATGTCCAGAACGCCCTCCGGGGTCACGTCGCCAGGAAAGATGCCCACCGGCATCGCATGGCCGACCTTCTTGTCGTAGTTCATGCGCGAGTCATCCGGTTCCTCGTTACCCCACGAATACTTCCGAACCGCCGTACCCCGAGCCGCAAACTCCCATTCCGCCTCCGTCGGCAAACGGTACCCCGACCACACACAAAAGACGGCTGGCTCTCGTCTTTCGACTGGGCCCCCATCGCGACCTCCGATGGGCTATCTCGCAATCCCATCTACAAATCCATCCCCGCTCCGTTGATTCGCAACCAGGCTTTTCGCTCTTGGTAGGTTGGCAGCACTTGGTCCACCAGCTTATCTTGGTTGGCGGACCGCACGGCGGAAATGGGGCCGGCCCAGCTGTACGGAGACTGGTGGCTCGAACGACACCCGATGTGGGCCGGACTCTGTACCCCCCAGTGCATGGGGCCGCCTTTCTGTGCGGTGGGGCTGATAAAGTCCACGACGGACATCCGCCACAAAAAAATGGGAATGCGCCCTCGGGAACTCTGTCAGGAATCGGGGAGCGGTGGTTAACAAGTAGTCAGAGAGTAGACTTTGGCCTAAAGAAAATGGAAACTCAAAGAATACCATCACAACTAGGGGCAATGCGGCACCGTTTATAAGGAAACGTTTGCAGGGCGATTCTGCAGTTTTCTGTGCTGCCAGATGGAACCAGAACGAATTGAATACAACCTTTTCTGGCACGGGAAATGAGTATCTCTTGAGGGGAACGGCAATGAAAACCTTGTGCTTGGTGGGTCTGGTCGCAGCGCTGGTCTGTTCTTCCCAGGGGATGGGAGCGGTTCATTTCTCGCTACATCCATCCGCGCACACGTTGGCCTTGTATCAACTGTCTCCGGCGGATGTGCTGGTTTCCTCGTGCCCCGGTACGGTGTCACTGTGGCGATCAGGTGACCAACTGGGACTTGACCGTAAGGTGGGTGATTCGGGAGGCGATAATCTGAACGCATTGTCTTTCGGGTGGGATAAAGGGGCACCAATAGTATTTTCCGTCGACCCGTATGCTCAGGGACTGCCGGGAAGTGACGTGAATTGGCAGTATGTCCAGCGCGGACCGCACCTTGTGGGGGGGCTCTTTGAGACACTACCACCTGTGTACACCAATCTTTTATGGTGCACCACCGATCAGCTCGGCTTGACGCGCGACCCGGCTTCCAATCTCGAAGAAGACATCAATGCGCTGTCACTTGTACCTTGGCACGATAACGTCTATTTTTCGATCGACGAGTTTTCCGAGAGCATCGACCCAGGCCAGGGCATCCTTGCCAGCAGCATTTATGTGAACGATCTCAGTAATGTATTCGCGGATTACTCGAATATCGGTTTGGATGCAGCGGATGACTTGGATGCGTTATTGCTGTGGGACGGGAAGAATCGTGGGATGATGGACCCACAGGGCGATTACGCCTTATTCTCGCTCAGCCGCGATTCGCCGACGCTCAGCCTCTTGGATGGAGGCGGTCAACCGCGGTACTCTCCGGGAGACATTTTCTATACCAATTTTACAGGTGAGTTCTCCGTGTGGAAGACAGCAAGCCAAGTCGGTCTACGCCCCAGCACGGCCGACGGCAATGTCATTACATTTGGGGATGAGTTGAACGCGCTTTCCAGTATTGTTCCGGAGCCAGGGACATTTGTGATGTGGGGTTTATTGGCCATCGCTTGGCCACTGGCCTGTCGCATTCGCAAACGTCGCGGTACCGTCCCAGACGGCCAACTCCGCGCGCGAACCGCTCTGAAGAGATGGGCGCAGAGCATCACTTTCAGAGCGTCGACCACGCGAAACTTCAAGCGCTATTGAGTCCACTAACTGACCCATAACAGAGGTTCTGTTCTCGACCAATACCAGCCAAAATGGATCGGCAACAAGAGCAAACGGGCGGCAGGTCCCAGCCCAGCCGAAAATACCAGGGAATGACGATCGGTTCCCCTGTCGGGGCAGGG
>PXAQ01000041.1 GCA_003567095.1 Phycisphaerae bacterium | reverse complement strand
TGGTTCAAAAGGCCAAAGCGGCGCAGCAATAATCGCCTCATTGTTCGACGACGGGAGTGGCCGTGAAGCTTGAAGAGTTCTCACAGATCGGCAAACAGGCCCACGATGACTTAAACGCTGTCCAAGACGCCCAGACGCTTGAGGCGTGGCGGGTGCGCTATCTGGGTCGAAAAGGGCTTCTCACGCAGATGCTCACTCAAATCGGCAAGCTCCCCGCCGAGCAGCGTAAAGAAGGCGGCCAGCTTGCCAACCGGATCAAACGCGAGATAACCGCCGCATTTGAGGCGCGAAAAGAAGCGTTTAAGGTCGCCTCCTCGAAAACCGAGCCGATGTTCGATGTGACCTTGCCCGGCATTCCCGTGCGCCAGGGCAAGCGGCATATCATCTCCCAGACGATTGCCGAGCTGATCGAGATTTTCGGCCGGATGGGCTTTGGCGTGGCCTACGGGCCGGAGGTCGAAGACGAGTGGCATAACTTTGTCGCCCTGAATATCCCCCCTGAGCACCCGGCGCGTGATCCGCTGGATAATTTCTATATCAGCAACTCGATGCTGCTGCGAAGCCAGACCTCGACCATCCAGATACGCGTGATGGGCAGCCAGAAGCCGCCTATCCGTGTCATTGCGCCTGGACGCGTTTATCGACCGGACACCGTGGATGCGACGCATATGTTTATGTTTCATCAGCTCGAGGCGCTGGTGGTCGATGAGGGTATCACGATGGTCGACCTGAAAAGCAGCATTAACCAGTTTATCCACACCTTTTTCGGCGCCGAGACACAGTGGCGGTTCCGCCCGAGCTTTTTTCCGTTTACCGAGCCGAGCTGCGAGGTGGATATTTTGTGGGTCGACAAGTCCGGCCGGGAGAACTGGATGGAAATCGGCGGCTGCGGGATGGTCGATCCCAATGTCTTCGACAGCGCGGGCATCGACAACGAAACATACACCGGCTGGGCGTTTGGGTTTGGCATCGAACGGCTGGCGATGAAAAAATACGGCATTACCGACATCCGCCTGCTGTTTGAAAACGATCTGCGATTTCTCAATCAATTTTGAGCGGGTCTGCTCTCAGGCGAGCCGGTTGTAAGGTCCTGCGGGTTGACAAACGGTCATAGTGGGTGTAAAATCCATTGTATTGGACGGCACGGAGTGAATGATAATCAAACAGTTTTTTTTCGGAGCGGATTTATGGATCCATCAATTTTTAAGGCATACGATATTCGCGGTCTTTACGGTGAGCAGATTGATGAAGAGGCCGCCTGGAAAATCGGCCACGCCAGCGCGCAGTTCCTGCGATCCCTGCTTCGCGGCTATGATCGCGGTATGGCCAATGCCCAGAGCCTGTGTGTCGGCCATGATATGCGAAAGCACAGCCCCGCGCTGACCGAGGCCCTGATTCACGGCATGAACGCCGCCGGGGCCAATGTCATTGACATCGGGATGATTGACACGCCGCAGATGTATTTTGCGATCAATCATCTGGGCACATGCGGCGGTGTTCAGGTAACCGCCAGTCACAATCCGGCCCAGTACAACGGCTTTAAAATCTCCGGCCAGCAGGCCAAGCCCGTCGGCGCCGATACGGGCCTCAAGGACATCCGCCACATCGCCCTGGCGCTGGTGCATACCAAGGGACGGCTGGACGGGGCGGTGGAACACTGCGACTTGAGTCCCGAATACAAAAAGCATGTGCTCAAATTCCTCGAGCCGCTGCACAAGCCGCTGAAAATCGTGGTCGATGCCAGTAACGGCATGGCCGGCAAAGTGGTACCGCTGATCTTCGGCGACCTGAAAAATGTCGAGCTGATCGGCCTGAACCTGGATCACGACGGTACTTTCAAGCATGATCCCAATCCGCTGGTGGAGGCCAACCTGCGCGAACTCAAGGAGACGATTCGCGAGACGAAGGCAGATCTGGGGTTCTGTTTTGACGGCGATGCCGACCGCCTGATGCTGGTCGATGAAGAGGGGCAGACCGTTTCGTGCGATTTGATGTGCGCGATGATGGTGCCGTATTTCCTGAACAAATACCCCGGCTCGGCGGTGGTTTATGACCTCCGCAGCAGCCACGTGCTCCAGGAAGAGATCCTCAAGCACGGCGGAACGCCGCGGCGCGAGCGGGTAGGCCATGCCTTTATGAAAAAGACTCTGCGCGACTGCCACGGGATTTTCGGGGGTGAATTGAGCGGACATTTTTATTTCCGCGACAACTTTTACGCCGATTCGGGGATGATCACCCTGGTACATATGCTCAATATTCTCGGCGCCGCGGACAAAACCGTCAGCCAGATGGTCGCCCCGCTGAAGCGCTACAGCAACAGCGGCGAGGTCAATTTTCAGGTCGAGGACAAAGAGGCCGCGATGAAGGAGCTAGCCCGCCGCTACAGCCAGGGACAAGTCGACGACCTGGACGGCATTACCGTGCAGTTCAAGGACTGGTGGTTCAACGTCCGACCCAGCAACACCGAACCGCTGCTGCGGCTCAACGTAGAGGCCAAGGCCCCCGATCTGCTCGACG
>PXAQ01000003.1 GCA_003567095.1 Phycisphaerae bacterium | reverse complement strand
CGCGAGTGGCGTTGTCTGCACATTTCGAGGGCGGGGAATACGCTCGCGGACTCGCGCCCCCCGCCCCTACGTTGGCGATGGTTGTGCCGTCCCCTGCGGGGACTCAGTGCGTGGGGGACGACCGTCTTCCCACGCCTCACGGCGTGGGCTACATTGTACCGCCCTTGCGGGCTTATCGTCGAATGCCGGAACGCAGTGGGCTACACGCCCTTACGGGCTTTTTGTCGAATGTCAGCAAATTAGCTAGCCCAACTTCCGCAGTTTGCCGTTTTCCGGCGCAACATTTGTAATAAGATGTAACGCATGGACAACGTAAGTCCTTTAATTTCGTGCGAGGGAAGCCCCTAAGCGTAGTAAAATAACCGAAAACGCCATGTAGTGAAAACCAGTATCTTGTATCTCCGTTTTTTTCGCCTTAAAATGGAGAACATGTTTATACGACCTGTTAACGTAAAGAAAAACGGCAAGACCTATGCCTACTGGGCGGTCGTTGAATCCTACCGCACCGAGCGTGGCCCGCGACAGCGCGTCGTAGCCTACGTCGGCAAGGCTGACGAGCCTCTCCGCGATGGAGTGCTGCAAGCCGCACGTGGCTCAAACGATAGGCAGCAGAAGTTGTTCGATGACGTTGAGCCGAACTACGTTGAAGTTGATGTCAAACGCGTGCGTGTAGAACGTTGCCGCGAGTTCGGCGGCCCGTGGTTGGGATTTCAGTTGATGAAGTTGCTTGGTCTCGACGAGTTTTTCGCCGAGACGATCCCCAGCGGCCGCGAAGAGATAGCCTGGCCGATGATGTCCGCCGTGCTGGTGCTCAGCCGGCTGTGCGAGCCGTCGAGCGAACTGCACATCGCCGAGCATTTTTACCGGCGTAGCGCCATTCCCGACCTTCTGGGCATACCGTCGGACAAGGTCAACGACGACCGGCTGTATCGCACTCTCGATGCCCTCCTGCCGCACAAGGATGCCCTCGAAAAATTCCTTGCGAAACGGCTGGGGAAGATGTTCGACCTTGATTACGATCTGCTTCTTTACGACGTTACTTCTACCTACTTCGAGGGTGAGGCGAACGCCAATCCACAGGCACAGCGCGGCTACTCGCGCGACAGCCGCCCCGATTGCAAGCAGGTGTGCATCGCGCTTGTTGTCAGCCGACAGGGCATTCCGTTAGGCTACGAAGTTTTCGCGGGCAATCGCAACGATGTTACGACAGTGGAAGAGATAGTCGAGAAAATGGAAAGCCGTTACGGGCGCGTCAACCGCATCTGGGCGATGGATCGCGGGATGGTATCGGACGAAAACATCGAATTTCTCAAGCAAAGCGGTCGCCGCTACATCATCGGCACGCCGAAATCGATGCTGCGGCGATTCGAAAGCCAGTTGCTCGATGACGACTGGGACACCATACGCGACGGTCTTGAGGTCAAGAAATGTGCTGCTCCCGACGGCGACGAAACGTTCATATTATGCCGCAGCCGCGAACGACGCGAAAAAGAGAAGGCGATGCACGAGCGTTTCGAGAAAAAGATCGAGCAAGAACTGCGAAAAATCGAGGAAAGCTGCCGCAAAAGAAAATACAAACTGACAGTGATAGCAAAACGCGTCGGGAGGTTGCTGGGCAAGAACAGCCGTGCGGCGGGGCTGTTTGAAACGGATATCGTGCAAGCCGCCGACGGGCGAGCCGAGTTGGTATGGAGCAAAAAACAATCGTGGCGCGATTGGGCGGAGCTTTCTCAAGGCTGCTACATCCTCCGCAGCAACGTCACCGATTGGTCGGCTGAAGAACTGTGGCACGCATACATTCAACTGACGCAAGCCGAGGCAGCCTTCAGAATCCAGAAGAGCGACCTGCGGCTGCGTCCAATCTGGCACCAGAAGCCAGAGCGCATCCAGGCGCACATCTTCGTGTGCTTTTTAGCTTACGTGTTGTGGAAGACGCTGGGGCAGCTGTGCAGCCGTGCCGGCTTGGGCGATGAGCCGCGTCGCGTGCTTGACGAACTCAAGCAAATACGGCTGGTGGACGTATTGCTGCCGACGCGCCAAGGCACTGAAATCCGACGCCGCTGTGTTACGCGCCCGGAGAAGCACCAGCAGATATTACTTCAGAAACTAGGGCTGAAATTGCCTGAGCATATGCCGGTGACAGAAAAAGAAATGAACGACATGTAGTGAAAACTTTTCATGTCGATTTGTTGATATACAAGGACTTACGACTGTTCAAATGTGCTAACTGCGGAAGTTGGGCTAGTCAAAATAGCAGGCACGTCTTGGGATTCCGGAATACGCGGGCAGCCGCGGGCGAGGCGTCCGGGACGCGTATGGGATCCGATGTGGCGGGTGTTGACATTTCAATGTTTCGGAAAGCACAGCCGTTTTACCAATCCAAATCAAACTTCACCGCGAATTGGTTTTTTCCGCGTTTTCTGTTAAAGCCGCGGGTGCGTTTGCGACTTATCATTTATTCAATACCGGCAGAATTTGAGCACATGGCGCTGTGCGTTCGTATGGGCGGGGCGCACCAGTATTCCAGG
>PXAQ01000200.1 GCA_003567095.1 Phycisphaerae bacterium | reverse complement strand
GTTTACGTTTGCTTTCGTTGGTTTCCCACTCAGCACAAACAAGCCCCTTGGCCTCCAGATTGTAAAGCAGGGGGTACAGCGTCCCCCGCCCCAGTGTCAAAACGCCGTTGCTGCGCTGCTCGAGGGCCTCGCTGAGCTCATAGCCGTACATCCTGCCCCGCGACAAGATTTCCAGCACCACCACGGGCGCAACCCCTTTGAGTAATTCCCGTTCAAATCGCATCGTTTCAATCTCCTGTATAAATGGTCTTGTATAGTTTACATTGTATATTATGTAAAACAAGCTATGCAGTGTCAAGCATAAACTATTTTTTCAATTTTTAAGGGTTCTGGTTTGAGAATCTTTGATAACGTCCCCCCAAAGTGGTGATTTCTAACGAAATGAGTAAAATGTGGTTTTAGTCATTATCCATCGCCGCAAAACTTAACCCCCCCCCCTTAAAGAGTCCATAAAACACCTGTTTTACGACGTTGTCTTCCGCACGGCCTCCAGTTCAATCTCGAACAGCAGCTCGTCGCGGCAGACATCTGCATGCATACAAATGACCGGCAGGTCTTTGAGGCCGGCCCGGTCGCAGTACGCGCCGAACACATCCACATCCTTGATGTCCTTGAAATAGGCGATAGCACGGGTGGCATCGGCCCACGTCATCCCGCGTGAGTCAAGGATCGCCTTGATGACCTGAAAAGTCAACTCAACTTGACGAACGGGATCGCCCTGATGCGCGCTGGTTCCGTCCGCAGCGATGGAGGCCGTGCCCGATACATACAACTCTCTGCACTGCGGCGTTGCGATCTCGACTGCCCGGCTGAATGAGCTTTTGTAGTCGATTGCCGGACATTGCAGGGGCGAGGTGACCGGCAGCACTTGGATACGATCCGTTTTCGGCAGGATCGCCAGTGCATCGCCCAGAAGGGCGGTTCCGTTGCGATTTGCTGCGCCGATACCTGTGCTGGCGGGGACCAGATGATCAAACACGCCGCGTTCCTTGAAAAAACGCGTGCGCACCTCGTTGAATTCGTCGTACCAGTGCAGCAATTGATCCAGATACAGCCAGGTTCGAACGGTGTGACGAAAATCCATGCCGGCCTGCGCCAGGCCGGCCTCCATGTTTTCGAAGAATTGCCGGGCTTGATCGACGCGGGAGGCAGTGGCATCCGTCGGCAGCACGCCGCCCAACTGGCAATACACGGCATCGGCGTCCTCATAGACCTTGCCCACCGACCGCCCGTTGATCTGCACAGAGCGCACCGGTGTGCCGCAAATTACAATCGCCTGGCTGGCTGCCGGGCTGCGTCCGTCGCACGCGTCGCCCCGCAACCAGGACAGCGGCCACGATACTTGATCAACTTCTGCCGCATTGGCCTCCGGCCGTTCGGTGCCGCCCAGCACCATCTGGCTCACGACGGTGCCTCCCAAATCGCGGGCAAAGGATGACAGCCAGTTAAACATCGCCGGCGGCAGCTGCCCGGACGGCATGCTCAGCAGGTGCTTTTCATAAGCCCTTCGGCGAAGACAGACGTGTATCAGATTGGGGTGGATTGTCTTGGATATCGTGGGTTGCATCGAAAAACTCCATCAAATGCTGAATGTTTAACGGCCTGCCAGTTGCTGATCACGGCGGTTGGATGTCCTGCCGCAGCGGCCAATCGAATTGAACTCGGTCAATGCTTCCATTAGGGTCTCGGCGCGACCGGTATCGGCACAGGCCGCAGTGTGCCCCGAAGACAACTGTTCCGTGCCTTGACGCCAATGATCGGTTTCGCGACTAAATCATCACTGCCCGGTCGTTTTCTATATTCTGCCACTGCCGATGACCTTTCGAAAAGCTTTACGAATTACCTTGGAGCATAGCGAAACCCCCGTCGATTGTCAAGCCGCAAACTTCCCAGACATGGATCAGGAATTTGCCAGCGTCAAATTCAGGTTCGTGCCCATAATGGATCGGTGGGTTGGAAGATAAAAAAATGGAAACAATAGATTGTTTTGTGAGTAATCTGTGGTATAGTAACAATAAGTGATCAGCTTTTGGATTTATTTATGGACAAAGACAAGCTTAAATTTTATGAGTTGAAGGCCGAGATGATTCAGGCCGCGGCGCATCCGATTCGCTTGGCAGTCATCGAGTTTCTCGTCGATGGCGAGCAATGCGTCTGCGATATCGTCGAGCACGTCGGAGCCCAGCGGTCCAATGTCTCGCGGCACTTGTCGGTGATGGTCAGAGCCGGGCTGCTTGAAAGCAGAAAAGAAGGTCTGAAAATGTTCTATTCACTTAAAACCCCCTGTATTGTCCGTTTTCTGGAGTGCGTCGAACAGGCCCTTCGGGAACGGATGCAGGGCCATGCGGATTTGTTGAGCAGGCTGGGCTGATTTTTTTCGATCGTTATGTGAGTATTTCATTGTATAGTATTATAGATAGGATTGTCGATGGACTGGAAAACAGAATGGAAAAAGCTGGCTGCACTGATTGCCGTGTTTTTGGGATCTTTTTATCTTCCGCTGCAAAGTGAGCGGTTCGTGAATGCGATTTTTGAGT
>PXAQ01000129.1 GCA_003567095.1 Phycisphaerae bacterium | reverse complement strand
GCCGGGTTTTGAGACGACGATGCGGCGGCTTCGGCGCGAGCATTCGATGAGCGCGTTTTTACAGGATCGCGCCGAGCTTGCCGAGACGGTGCGGCAGATTGTCGCCGACGTCGGGCGGCGCGGCGATGCGGCGGTGGCTGAGTATACCGAGCGGTTTGACAAGATCGCGTTGGAGCCCGAGCAGTTTCGCATTCCGGCCGAGGCCCTCAAGACGGCGCACAGCCAAATGGACGCAACGCTGCTGGCGACGCTGCGCAAGGCGATTGCCAACATCACCGCTTATCAGTCTGAGATCTTCATCGGCGATAAAAATACCCACCCCGGCATCCGCTACACGCCGCTCAAACGTGTGGGGCTGTGTATTCCAGGTGCCAGCGCGCCGCTGCCCAGTACGGTGATGATGACTGCGATTCCCGCGCAGGTCGCCGGCGTCAAAGAGCTTGTCGTGATATCGCCGCCGCGATACGAGGGGGGTATTCATCCGGTGATTCTGGGGTTGTGTTTTGAGCTGGGTATTACCGAGGTGTATCGTCTCGGCGGGGCCCAGGCGGTGGCGGCGCTGGCTTGGGGCACGGAAACCATCGGCACCGTCGATAAGATCGTCGGCCCCGGCCACGACGTGGTCCAGCTTGCCAAAAAAGAAGTCTTCGGGCTGGTGGATATGGACTCGTTTGCCGGACCGAGCGATGTGTTGATCGTCGCCAACGATCAGGCCAATCCCGCATGGGTCGCGGCCGATATGCTCAGTCAGGCCGAGCACGATCCCGGCGCCGGTATCGTGGTGACCGATTCGCTGGCCCTTGCCCGTGCGGTACTGGCGGAACTGGAAAAACAGACGCCGCAACTGGATCGCGCCGAAGCTGCGGCACGCTGCCTGAAGGCCTACAGCGGCATCGTGGTCTTTGACACGATGGAGGCGGTGATTGACTGGGCCAACGATTTTGCCGCCGAGCACCTGCAGGTTCAGTGCGGCGGTGACAGCCGGGCCGTCGCTGCGCGGCTGACCAACGCCGGTGCACTGTTCATCGGGCCGTATACGCCGGTGGCGGTCGGCGATTATTGGGCCGGGCCCAGCCATACCCTGCCGACACGCCAGAGCAGCAAATACTTCAGCGCGGTCACCAGCAATGATTTTGTCAAGTCCACCAGCATCCTGGAATACTCCCGCGACCGGCTCGCCGGCGCGGCCGACGATATTGTGCGCCTCGCCTCGGTTGAGGGCCTTGATGCTCACGCCAAAAGCGTCCAACAACGTCTCGAATAAACCCACCGTCAACATGTGCCGCGTTTTTGGGCCGTGGTACGGCATCTTGATATGCTGACAAACTGACGGTTTTATATCAGCTATAGCTCGTCCCGAAAAATATCAAAAACCCTTTGCAATTGCTTTTCCATTGGCCCATACTGAAACGTGTAAATGGATTCTAATCAGAAAGGAACGCAGTTATGGCAAAAGCAAAAACCGGAGATGTAGTCAAGGTCCACTATACCGGCAAGCTCGATGACGGCACGGTATTTGACAGCTCCGTCGAGCGCGAACCGATCGAGTACACCATCGGCGAAGGGCAATTGATTCCCGATTTTGAAAAAGCGCCCGTGGGGATGGAAGTCAATGAATCCAAGACGATTACCATCCCCGCCGAAGACGCTTACGGCCCGCGTCAGGAGGAGCGCGTTGTGCCGGTCAGCCGGGAGCAGGTGCCGCCGGATATGGAGCTGAAGGTCGGCGATACCATCGAGGTTGGCGCCAGCGACGGCCAGCGAATGCTGGTCAAAGTCGCCGAGATGGATGAGCAGACTGTCAAACTTGACACCAATCATGCCCTGGCCGGCGAAGATTTGACGTTTGATATCACGCTGGTGGAAATCGCTTCCTAAATCAGAGCGAAAAAGTCGCCGGGCGGATTAACGATTCGCTCGGCGGCTTTGTTTTTGACACTATACGCGATGCATCGCTTTGAAGATGTTTTCGTGCTGGAAGGTGATGTTCAGCTCCATCTGGCCGGCAATGCGTGAGAGCTGTTTGTGCAGCCTGTCCATGTCGGCGGTTGCCTCGGTGATATCGCAGGCCATCGTCATCACGAAGTACTCTTCCATAATCCGCTGGCTGACATCGAGAATGTTGACATTGGCCCTGGCCATCGCGTTGCTGATGCGGGCGATGATGCCGACCTTGTCCTTTCCGGTGACGGTGACAATACAAATCTGCCGCGCCTTTTTGTTCTGTGTTTGCGTCATTGAGCATTTCCTGATCATTATGATGTTATGGAGGTTATCTTACCGACACAAAGGGCGGGACGCAATATAAAAGCATCTTGGCGGTCGTGCATACAGGACTAAGCGGCATAGGTATTTGAATCGGGAGGGCGAAAATCAGGGCAAACGCATCTAAATTTTTTACGATTTAAGAGTACGTTGCCGTCCGTCCGATAACTTCTGTGTAAACGGGTATGTTGTTACTACCGGGAGCACTATTTATTGAACAGTGGACTGGTCTTAAATACCATATTTCAGTCTATCTGATACTTTTGATGATAGCGAGTGTTCAATAAACCATACTCTCCTTAGTAATTCAAAATCTAATCAGAAATTTCCCAAACGGCATGTTCCAACAATTCGGTTATCAAAGCGTCGATCCCATTGTATTCAATGTATTGGTGCATCATTTCCCGGGCATCATCAAGGCTCTGCGAGTGCAAATAACTGGATATCAACAGCCGAAATGTGCTTTGGGAATTGTCGCCGGTGTCATAGGCGGCCTGTAAGTGTTTTGCCGCCAGGGCATAATCATGTTGGCGATAAGCAAACGTGCCAAGATATAATTGAATTTGTGTCGGCAGTTCAAGGTGCTCAGCGGCTTTTTGCCAATAGACGGCCGCTTGCTGTACGTCCGCCTGGTCTTGTGCCAATTGGCCCAGCAGCAGATAAGCTCGGCCGGCCGTGTCTGCATCCGATAGCTCAGCGGCATGTTGAGCGGCGGCTTTGGCCTTGTCGTCCAGCCCGGATCTGAAGTGTGCCTGGGCCAGTTTCAGATAGAGATCGCCCGTATCCAAGCCGTCGTCAATGGCTCGCCGGTACCATTGTGCCGCGGCTTGCGGCTGATCGGCGCGGAGGCAGACGTCACCGATTCGTTGTGCCTGGTCAGGATTATTCTGTTCCAGATAGTACGCCGCCGTCAGCGGAATCACGGCATCAGCCCATTGCTCGCGTCTCAGCCGTTGGTTGGCCAGCCGCAGATAACCATCCGCTTTGCTCGGCTGCATTGTCACAGCCTGTTGATAAAGCCGCTCGGCCGGTTCATCAAACCCCAGATTGATGTATTTCTGTGCCGTCGCCAACATTACATCCATCTGCTCCGGTGAAATCAATAATAGCAGATTCAGTGCCGTCATTGCCGCGACAGAATGACCGTTGCGTTCATCAATCCGCGACAGTCGCGCCAGCATCGCCGTATCCAGCCGACCCAGCTCCATCGCGCGCCCGTATGCCGCGCGTGCCTGTGTCCAGTGCTCAAGCTCATGATAACTGTGTCCCAAAAGCAGGTGCGCCTCGGCCGCTTGGGGGTGGTCAGACAACACGTCTTCAAGCACTTGTACCGCCTGCTCATAGCGACCCTCGGAAAACGCCTGTCCGGCGGCATTGTACTGTCGCTCGAATGCGCGGCTTTCACCTGAAAACATCCCGAACATACAAACGATAAAGACGGAAAACAATACTTTTTGAATCATTGCTGTATCCTGAAATAAATACGCCGACTGACCCAGGTCAGTACCGGCTGGTCCTGGTGGCGGCCCGGCTCGAACCGCCAGTCACTCAAGACGGTCTGCCGGACGGACTGTTCAAACGATGGCGGTCCCGAACGGTCGGCAATCCGCAGTTGGGCTACGTTACCTTCCAGATCCACCAGCAAATCCACCCTCACATGGCCTTCGATTCTGCGTCGAATCGCCGTTGACGGATAGGCCGGCTGCGGGTCGTGTATCGGTCGCGGCGGTACATCCACTTCTGTCTCACCCATCGGTCCGGCAACTGGCGCAGACTGTGCGGAGGGCTTTTCTGCGACGGCTTGCGGAAGCGGCTCATGGCGGACCGATGGACGGGCAATCCGCACCGTAGCCTCAAATGTTGCCGCGGGAAGTTCAAGCGGCTGGATGCTTGGCAGCGGCAAATCGACCGCAACCTCCGGTATTGGCAGCGGCGTCTGTTCGACCGTCGTCGGCTCGGCGGGCGCAGGGGCAGCGGACATTTCCGGCCGCCGTTCCCATCGCACCTGCAGCGGCCGAACGGACGGCGCGGCAATGGGCCGGGAGCGATTCATCAAGCCCAGGGCCGTCAGCAGAACGATGTTGGCCGCGATGGCCGTAACGCAGACGACAAACATACGTTTGACTTGGACTGTGTTCATTGCTGTCGCTCCCGTGTGGCCACCGCAATATCCTGCACACCGGCTGTCTTGACGGCATCCAGCACCTCAATGAGCCGTCCGGAAGAGGTCTGTTCGTCGGGTATCAGCACCGCCGAAGGCCGGTCGGCAGTGCGTGCATAACCGGCGGCGCGATCCCGCAATTGCGCCACCTCAATTGGCTGTCCGTCCACATAAATCGTCCCGGCGGCGGTGATGCTGACACGCAGCGACAGCGGCTCCAGTGTTTGCGCCGCGGCGGCCTGCGGGCGCGTTACCTCAACGCCGCGATCCCGCACAAACGTGCTGGTGACCAGAAAAAAGATCAGTAAAATAAACACCACATCGATCAGCGGAGCGATGTTGATTGCCGGCATCGTGCGCGATGCCTGTCTTTGTCGTCTTACCGATGTAAACATAGTCTCATACCCTGAATTCTTTAATCGTGCAGAATGGCGGTTTCGATTTTTTTGGCATATAATATACCGGTATCGATACTGCGCTGTGCAAGCGCGGCCAGGTGTCCGTGCAGCAGCACAATCACCAGCCCGACAACCAGTCCGACCTGCGTGGTGACCAGCGCCTGTGAGACGCCGGAGGCCATCGCCTGCATGTGAGGGATACCCTGCTCGCCCAGTGCCTGAAATGTCCTGACCATGCCCAGCACCGTTCCCAGCAGACCCATCAGCGGCGCCGCCGCCCCCAACGCCTGCACAAATCCAAGCCCGCGCATCAGCATCAGCCGTTCGCTGTCGGCCAGGGGCTGAAGGTACTTTTCAAAATAACTCCGGTCCGACTCATTCATACCGATAGCCGCCTGCATCATCCGAGCCACAGAGCCGACGTGGGCATCGCACAGAGATTGCGCCGTCGCTCGGTCGCGGCTGCGCACCAATTCCACGGCACGGTCGGCCCAGTCGGTTTGACGGGGCTTTTCGCTGCGCAGCTGAAGCCACTTCCAGCCCATCACAATCCAGGCAGCTAAGGACACACCGACAATCGCAACGACCACCCAACCGCCCTGATGAAAAACGCTTGTCATGGCTTTTCTCCCAGAACATTCAACAGGGCGGCGGCGTGTTTCTCGGCGTCGCTGATGATGCGATCCGCCCGGCCGCTTAGCAGGCTGTGCGCCAGCAGGATCGGTATGGCAATGGTCAGCCCCGCCGCCGTGGTCACCAGTGCTTCGGAAATCCCCCCGGCCATCGCGGCAGGCTGCGCATTGCCGAAGGCGGTGATGACCGCAAAGGTCTGAATGATACCGGTTACCGTACCCAGCAGCCCCAGCAGCGGTGCGACCGCTCCCAGCACCGCGATGCCGGTTAAAAATCGCTCCAACGACGGCGTTTCGTGGAGCAGTTGCTCCTGAATGCTATCTTCCATAGCGTGCTGGCCCTGCTGTCGCCGCTGCAGGCACGCCCAAAGCACGCGGGCAACCACACCCCCGGCGGCACGGACCTGTTTTTCGGCCAGTGCATAATCCTGCTTGCGGCACGCCGACAACACGGTCTGGGCCACAGAACCGCCCCCGCGTCCGGCACGCGACAGGAACCAGAATCGCTCAGCCATCAGGATTGCGGCCAGCAGTGCCACCGCCAGCAGCGGCATCATCACAAACCCACCCTGCTTGAGCGTGGCAAGCCAGCCGGTATGTTGCATTGCGGCCTCCACCGTAATGCGGCCTGTCACATCCAATGGAATGCGAAGGATTTGCCCAGCTGGCCGCGGGTAACTGAAAAGCTGCTCAAGATGCCCTCGGTTGGTGCGGTCCAGTGATTCGTTCCAGCGGTAACCGGTCGCGTCGGCTCCGCTTTCTGCCGCCATTGCAATGCGTCCGTCGTTTACCGTGCGATAGGCGTATCCGATGCGCCCGACACTGAGCAAATCCACCTGCTCCAGCGTCCCGTCGGCGGTATAGAGGGCTGTGCGGTCGATGTGAATCTGTCCGGCGCGGGCGTGCAGTCGATCAAACAACTCCAGCCATTGAATCGCCGCATCCGCCCATGCCGGCCGGTCGGTATTGTTTTCCAATTCCCGAATCGTATTGATATCAGGCGCTTCAAAGACAGTGGCGTCAGGAGATTCTGCCAGATGCAGATCAATGCCTTCGGCCATTGTTTCGAGATGTTCGGCCAGTTTTCTGGCCGCCGTATCAAGTTGCTCGGCCTTCCGTCGCTGCCGGGCAAGCTGCTGTTCCATCCGGTCTCGCTGTCGGCTTACACGCTGCCGCTCAAATGCGGCATCCAAAACCTGCTGAGCAAGCCGGCGGCGCTGCCTTTGGAGTGTGTCTTGAAACGTCTCCCATTCGGCCTGTTCCTGATACTGTCGGTGTTTGAGCGTTTCGATCTGCGCTTCAAGATCAGCCAGCCGCTGAGCCAGCGCTTCGGAGGACACCTCCGCTTCAGCGGGGGCGGCAAGCGTCATTGAAATCGCCAAAACGGCAATCAACAGCAGAATTCTACACTTCATTGTACCTCTCCATTTTCCACGCTGCGACGGATTTCGGCGGCAATCGGAACGGCCAGCAGCGCCGGGGGCCGCTGTTGACGCATTGTCGCGATAATGGCCGGCACATCCCGTTCGAGTCCTGCAATGCCACTGCGCCAGTCGACCTGCTTCTGGTCAAAAACACCGACTTGGCGTCCGTCTTCGCTGACAAACCCCTCGGTCAGCAGACCCAGACGATAGACAAAACCATGGTGCTTTCGCTGGTCAATCCAAATCGGTCGATTCCCAAGCTCACGCTGACCGGCATACTGCACTTCGGCCAGCGCGACGTCTGTCAGGTGAATCAGTGCGTCAATCTGTTCAGGATAGGCGCCCTCAAGCAGTGCCTGTACGGCTTCAATGCGGACAATGCGTTCCTCGCGATCAAAAGCGATACCGCTTGCAATTCGCCGATGCGTGCGCTCTGCGATGGGTGTTGCCGATTCACGCAGTGTATCGAGCGCAAGATGGATTTGGCCGCTCTGCTCGTTGAGGGTCTGGTGCTCTTGCTGTATTTCAGCAATATCATCCTGCACGTCATCGATGTCGCCCTGCACACCGGCCAAATCTCGCTCAAGCCGCGCAATTTGCTCTTTAAGGGACTCGCGCTGCTGTTGGCGGTCCCGATGTTCGGCCTGCATCTGTGTGCGCAGGGTTTCCAATTCGGCGATACGCTGATAAATCAGCCGTGCCGTATCATCGGTCGAGGCACCGGTGACGGTGCACGCCGTCAGCATCAGAAAAACCACAAGCACTAACCCGTATTTATTGGCAATATTGAAATGACGTTCCATACAGCCCCTTAAAATAAACAACGATTACCACATAACTTCCATCCCGACATAGGCAAACAGCGGCGCCCCCGGCCGAGGACCATGCGGGTGGCGTGCCACTATATATTCGCGGTCAAACAGATTCTGCACGCCGCCGAACAGCTTGGTGTTGTCGGTCAGTTTATAGTGTCCGGAGATGTCAATAATGACAAACGAATCGGTTGTGCCGAACCGGGAGTCCGGGTTACCGGCGACATCGACCTGTTGACGGGTGTTGCTGGCCGTTGTGAAGGTCTCATCGGCATAGATGCCGTTGACAAACAGGCCAATACGGTCAAATTCTAAGCCTGTGCCGAATGACAGGGCCAGCTCGGGCACATACGGCGTGCGATTGCCCCTCTGGCCGCCGCTGAATATCGATTCCGGATGGGTCGAGGCGGTGTCGGTGCGCAGCCGAGCGTCCGTCCACGTGGCGGCAACATACCAGGGATTGCGAAGATCCCAATTCCGATGCAGCCCGGCGTCATATTCCAGGGACAGCTCAATACCCTGTGTGCGAATGCGCCCGACATTGTCATTACCGCCGCCGCCGCCGACATAATCCCGCACCAGCAGGTCGTGAAACAGCGTCTGAAACAGTGCCGTTTCCGCGCGGAACGCTGTGTCACGATCAAAAAAGCGAAGGCCAAGCTCAGTGCCGAAGCTGGTTTCTTCTTTGAGGCCATCATTAATGCGCCGTCCCGGCTCCGGTGGTGAAAAGCCTGCGTAGCCGCCCCCAAAGGCTGTCCATCGATTGTCAAAGTCATACGTGACGCCCAAACCGCCGGCGATCATGTCAAGATTCGCGCTGCCGCGCTGACCGGTGTTGAAGTTGTGTATCTTTTGGCGAAGATGCTCATAGCGGACCCCGGGCGTGAAGGTCCAGTTTTCATAGTGGATCTGGTCTTCGACGAAAAAGGCCAGCGCCCTGGTTTCTCCAAGCCGGTTGTCCTGGCTGCCGGGAGCAAACTCGGTGCGGTCGACAATAACGCCTGAGCCGTCCAGCTCAAAATCCTCATTCTTTTGGAATCGCCGAACATCGTCTTCATGGTAGCGAATGCCCGCCGTGAGGCGATGCTCCAGGTTGCCGGTATCAAAGAGAAATTCAGCGACCGATTCGATGCCCTGTGACTCATAAGAGCGGTTGTTGTGGCGGTAGCGAATGGTCCCGGCACCTTGTCCGCGGAGGACATCCAGTGCCGTGCCGCCCCCGGCCAGCGCACCGGAGATGCTGGGATGAGTGACAGGTGTACCATCTGCGTAGGTGTAGTTGCCGCGCAGCTCGTGAGCCTTGAACCAGTTTCGGTCAAACCGGTTGTAATAAATCGTACTGGTCAGGTTGAAGTAGTCCGTCGGCTCGATGTAATGCCGCAGATAACTGCGCCATTGTTCGGTAGCGATATTGTCAAACCGTGATCCGGCATAGCGTCGGTAGGGATTGCGACGAAAGTCCTCTTCAGTTAGACCCATATAGGTTTCATCCGCATCCAGATCGGTATAGCCAAGTTTAAATTCAAACCGCTGATACACATTGCCTCTGGGCTCAAATGAGAATTTGAACATCGGTTCGGTTTTCTGAAATCCCGTCCGGTCGCCGTGTCTGAAATCCGGCGTTTTATCAATGGACTTGAACCCGTCGTTTTGACGGAAAAACCCCTCAAGCAGATAGCCGAACCGTCCGTGTTCGGTATCGATTGTATCGCCATAATAGGTGTGCAGACGGAAATCACGGTCCGTGCCGAATGACGTCCGCATATACCCTTGCGACGAAAACGGAATCGGGGTGGACAGATAGTTGATAACACCGCCGGTGGTGTGCGGGCCGTAGCGCACCTGACTGGAGCCCTTGAGAACCTCAATGCCATCCATTCGGCCCGTTGTCGGGCTGTAATACGCCGCCGGCGCCGAATACGGTGCGGGTGCGGCCAAAACCCCGTCTTCCATGATTGTGACTTTGCTGCTGCGGCCCATATCGGCGCCGCGAAGACTGATGTTCGGAAACAATCCGAAGCCGTCCTCTTCCCGCACATAAACCCCCGGAACCCGCCGCAACAGGCGGTTGATGTCGTCATAATTCTGAGTGCGAATCTCGGCGCTGTCCAGAAACGTTCCCGTCCCCGGCAGCTCCATCGCTTCTTGCGGCGAGCCGATTACCGTCATACCCGGCAAACGAACCGATTCTTGAGTGTCACTTATTTCAGCGGTAGAGGTTTCGGCCTCTGTGAGGCTGATCTCTGCCGCGTCCTGGGCGGATACCGATACCTGTGCTGATAACAAAAACAGCACCGCTGCAATGCAGATTGCTTTCTCAAACACTGTTCCCATCGAAGGATTCCTTTCAAATCCTAGGTTGTTCGGCTGGCTGGCGATGCTGTCGGGAACAGCGGCTGGCTGGCAATTATTGATCAACGCAACGCTTGCGATGATCGTTTTGGTCTTATTTTGTCAAAATCAGCTTGTTATTACGTGTTATACGCAGTTTGTACTCCTCGTTTGCAAGGCGCAGAAAAACCTCACGTTGGCCGTTCAGCAGTCTTTCAACCTGCAAGACGATGCGATTATGTGCACCGTCCTGCCGGACTGACGTCGATTCCATCTGTTGTTGCTCTGAGGGCATCATAACTCAAATTTCATTCATCTAAAGATTGATCGGGTATCATGCTGCATGTCCCGTCAAGGCATTCCAACCCGCAGCAGGGACACATATACTCCGCTTGTTCGCAGCTTTGCGGACACAAGGGTTCAAGGTTTGGGTCAAACTGCCGATCCAGTTGATGTTCCTGCCAGAACTCCAGCAATCTCATCAATCGTCGCGTCGTAGGCGCATCGACGATCGTTTCAAGCTTACAGCTTTCATTGTGTGATTGCTTGGCACTTAGTCCCAATATTTCTACCAGAAATCGCTCGACAATTTCGTGTCTGGCACGAAGACCGGCCACCGCCTGCACACCTTCGTCTGTCAAACGATAAAAACTGCGGTCATCCTGCGCGACATATCCGGCCTGCTTGAGCGATTGCATCATCACTGAGACACTGCCGCGCGTCACATCCAGCTCTCGGCCAATGTCAGAGACACGGGCATAACCCCTGTCCTTCAGCAGTCCTGCAACCGCAAGCAGATGGTGAGCGGCACTATGGCTCAGGCCGCCCAACTCAAATTTTTTTGTTGTGGCAATGTCCTGTTTTTTCATTATGTTTGAATATACAAACATTTGGTTGTTATGTCAAACAGTTTTTTTAAAAAAATCGAAATTATATCGACCAAAACAGATATCACCCGTTCCTGGCAAGGTTTATGATGGATGGTGGTCGAAATTTACGAGTTTCGAGATAAAGTATTACAATGTTTCATCCCGTCGTGCACAGGACCAGGATGGCCGTGTCCCAAATACAATTCCTATGCGTATATAAGGTGCAAGGCGTCCGACTCGCAGCTATTGAGCCTTTTGAAACCGAAGTTTGGTTTCCTGCATCAGGCTGTAAAGCACCGGCACCACGAGGATGGTCAGCACGGCGATGATCATCCCGCCGAAGACGGGGATGGCCATCGGGATCATGATATCCGAGCCGCGGCCGGTGGAGGTCAGCACCGGCAGCAGTGCCAGGATCGTCGTCGCGGTGGTCATCAGCGCCGGGCGCACGCGCCGCTGAGCGGCGGCGATAACCAGCTCGCGAATTGCCTGGCGATCGGTCGGTTTTTGCCTGTCAAATTTTTGAAGTATGTATGTGGACATCACCACGCCGTCGTCAGAGGCGATGCCGAACAGCGCCAGAAAACCGACCCAGATCGCGACGCTGAGATTGACCGG
>PXAQ01000235.1 GCA_003567095.1 Phycisphaerae bacterium | reverse complement strand
TACATTCCGGATGGGCCAGCACCACCGCATCGGGATGGGCGGCTTTGGTCGCTTCCAGCGCCTCGGGTTCAATCCAGACATGCGTCGGGCAATAGCCCGGCCAGAGAATCATCTCGCGGCCGGTCTGCTGCATTACAAACGCCCCGAGGTTCTGATCTGGCACAAAAATGATCTCTCGATCCGCCGGCAGAGAGGCCACTACCGCCACCGCGTTGCTGCTGGTGCAGCAGTAATCGCTCAAGGCTTTGACCTCGGCGGAGGAATTGACATAAGTCACCACCAGCGCGTCGGGATGTTTGGCCTTCAGGTCGGCAAGCTGGGCGGCGTCGATCATATCGGCCATCGGACAGCCGGCGTGCTGTTCGGGCAGCAGGATGGTCTTTTGCGGTGACAGAATCGCGGCCGTCTCGGCCATAAAGTGCACCCCGCAAAAAACGATCACATCCGCATCGGTCTTTGAGGCCTGGATGCTGAGCCCGAGCGAATCGCCGGTATAGTCGGCATTATCCTGCACCGGACCGATCTGGTAATTGTGCGCCAGAATGACCGCGTTGCGCTGTGCTTTTAACTGTTGTATGCGTTCAATCAAGTCCATTATACTATTGTTTGTCTTTTAAAAATAAACGAACATGGGCATTTAAATTCGAATATCGAATATCGAAATCCGAAACAAATTCAAAATCTCAATGACAAAATACCAAAACCTGATGTCTGCCCTATCCGGCAACGGATAGGGTCAATATACCTGTTTTGAACATTCGACTTTGTTTCGAATTTCGGATTTCGTGCTTCGGATTTCGTGCTTCGGATTTAACCTTATCGGGCTTTCGTTTGACAATTCAAAAATCAACAACATTTGACATTTGACATTCATCATCATTTCCCTTTGCTCCCGCGTTTACGGTAGACCAGGTCGGGTTTGGAGATGGTCACTATCGTGCCGGCGGGCACCGATTCGCGAATCCAGACATTGCCGCCGATGACTGAGCCGGCGCCAATGGTAATGTCGCCCAGAATCGTCGCCTCGGCATAGACGGTGACATGATCTTCCAGCGTCGGATGGCGCTTGCGGTCGCGAATAATCTGCCCGCTCCGGTCCCGCGGAAAGCTGACGGCGCCCAACGTGACGCCCTGATAAATCTTGACATGATCGCCGATGATCGCGGTTTCGCCGATGACTACGCCGGTGCCGTGATCGATAAAAAAGTTGCGTCCAATGTGCGCGCCGGGATGGATATCGATGCCCGTCCTGGAATGCGCGTACTCGCTCATCATCCGCGGAATCAGCGGCACTTCAAGGTGATTCAGCTCATGGGCCACCCGATAAATCGAAATCGCCAGCAAATGCGGATAGCTGATGACGATTTCCTCAAACGACTTGGCCGCCGGATCGCCGTCATAAGCGGCCTGCACATCGCCTTTAAGCATCTCGCGAATCTGCGGGATACGACGCAGCAGCTCAATGGCGTGCTGAGCGGCCAGATTGGCGCAATCACAGGTCGGGCACTCCTGCATCCGGCACTGGTGCCGCAGGGCCAGTTCAATCTGCTCGGCCAGCTCACGCCGCAGCACAACCAGCAATTCCAGGACGACCGATTCGATGTTTTCCCGGGTGACCGGCCGCCTGCCCGTATAACCGGGAAACAGCAACTCCATCAGCGATTCGATCAGCGAGACAACCTTGTCGCGAACCGGCAGGTTTTTGACATCGATGAAGTTCGTCCCCGAATCGCCTTCGTAGGTATTAATGATCTGTGCGGCGATCTGTCTGAAATCAGGTTGATTATCGACTCTATCCATTGCGTGTTATAAGTTTGCACATAATTCCGTCATCAGATACCGTTCACCGGTATCGCACATAATAAATACAATCGTTTTGCCTTGATGTTTTCGCTGACGTGACAGCTCACAGGCGACCCAGGCGGCCGCCCCGGCGCTGACGCCGCCCAGGATGCCTTCCTGTCGGGCCATCTGCCGGGCCGTGTCCATCGCCTGCTTGCCGGTGACCTGAACCACCTCGTCATAGATCGAGGTATTAAGCACCTCGGGCACAAATCCGGGGCCGATGCCCTGAATCTTATGAACTCCCGGCCGGCCGCCGGACAAGACCGGCGATTCGGCGGGTTCGAACGCGACGATATGGATGTCCGGGTTTTTGGCTTTGAGCACTTCTCCACAGCCGGTAAGGGTTCCCCCGGTCCCGACGCCGGCGACGAGAATGTCCACCGCCCCGTCGGTATCGTCCCAGATTTCAAGTGCCGTTGTCCGGCGATGCGTATCGGGATTGACGGGGTTGGTGAACTGTCCGAGCATCATCGCGTCGGGAATTTCACGACAAAGGCGATGGGCCTCTTCGACTGCGCCGGTCATGCCCAGCGTCGCCGGCGTAAAGACCACCTCGGCACCCAGCATCCGCAACAGTTTGCGCCGTTCAACGCAGACCGCCTCGGGGATGGTCAAGATCAGCTTATAGCCGCGCGCCGCACAGACAAACGCCAACCCAATACCGGTATTGCCGCTGGTCGGCTCAACAAAGACGGTCTGCTCTGAAACCGCTCCC
>PXAQ01000222.1 GCA_003567095.1 Phycisphaerae bacterium | reverse complement strand
GATTACAACATCGCGCTGTTTTTGAGCTATTTCAAGTACGTCGGCTACCTGGCGTTTCCGATCCAGATGACCTATCGCTACCCGGCGCTGGCGCGGTTTATGGCCTCGCACTGGGCGACCGACGCGGTGCATATCGTGCCGGTCTTCGGCGAGCGCGGGGCGCTGCTGGAGCATTGGGTATTCTGCCTGTGCTATAACTGGCCGCTGACGATTCGCCGGCGGATGGCCAACATCAGTGCCTGCCGCGAGGCGCTGGCCGGGCGGCTGTGGCATCTGCCGGCGGCGGCACTGGCCGGGGCGGCGATCCTGGCCGCGGCGCATTGGGGCTATTATACCGGCACCTCCAATCCGCCTTGCCAAGACAATCTCTGGTATATCCGGCCCCTGTTTTGCCTGATCTTCTTTGTCCCGCTGGCGGCCGGCTGGGCGGCGACACAATTTGCCGGCGGCCTGGCGCGCGGCAAACGGGTCCTGTCGGCCATGGGGACCGGGCTTGCCATGGCCCTGCTGTATTCGCTGGCGGCAGTCGGGCTGGAACGCGCCTGGCCGGTCGAAGAGCTGAATATCATCGCTCCGCTGATTTGGCGCTGCTTTATCCTGACCCTGTTCTGTACCGTAGGAGCTCTGCTGACTGAACTGTCCCTGCCCGATCCGGACCTTAAGCATCCGGTATTCCCTGAAAGCACGCTTGATGGCCCCTTAAAGTGTCCACAATCGCCCTAATCAAGTTGCACTTTCCACAGATTCATACTTGTAATCTCGCCGCTTTTGTGCGAAAATAAAAGTGACGAAGCGTTGTATTTTTTGGAGTATGAATCATGACCCATAGCTTTGGATCGTTTTGTGACGATTTTTTTGTGGAGATGTGCGTCAACACGCAGTTGGATCTGCCGACGCAGCGCGACACAATTCTCGCATTTTTTGAGCGGATACAGAAACAATTTCCGCCGTTGAGCAATTTTATCCGTCGGGACACCGGCGAGTACTCGCTTGAGCAGGAAGAGCAGGGCCAGCGTGTGAGGTGGGTCAGCTTTGATGTGGATCGCATCATTGCCGGGTGGGCCGAGCCGCAGGACCTCAAAGCCGCCTACGACTTTCAGGTGGCAATTCTGGAGCTGATTCCCTATATGCTGGGGGTCAGCCCGCTGGATATTGACTCGCTGGACGTGACGTTCTCGATGGATTTTGACTACCAGGGCAATCACGATGAGGTGATTACCGATGCGCTGCTGGGCGGGTCGAGTTTTTCGGCGCTGGCTGAGATGGCGGGAGCGCGGGCCATCGGCTGCTGCCCGTCGTTCATTGTCGCGCTGTCGGAAGACTGTCGCGTGCAGGCGCGGGTGGCGGTCGAATCACGCACCACCGCCTTTGATGTGCGCAACGAAAAATATAAATCCGAAGAGCCCATCAGCCTGTATTTCACGGTTCGCCAGTACCCGCTGCCCAGCTCGGGTTTTGACACCTCCAAGGCCTTTCTGGATCAGTGTCGGCTGGGCGAGACGCTGATGTGTGATAAGATTATTCCCTGTTTTGCACAGCCGATCAACAGCGCTATCGCGCAACGACGTTAACGTGGACTCTACAGGAAGGAAACCCGCACAATGAGTATCGAAGCGCCGCTGAGCCGTTATAAAAAACAGAACCTGATAATTTTTATGGTCCTGTTCGTGGGACTTGGGATTTGGTTTTATTATGACGGCTACCACAATGAGTCGTTCATTGAAGACAATACCGTTGTCGATGAAGACGGCAACGAGCGCCCCAACGCCACGCTGATTTTCAATCAGAAAGTACCGCCGTTTTTGTTCGGCGGCGCAGCGCTGGTCGCGGTCTATTTTCTAAAGATACGCAACCAAAAGCTCATCGCCGATGAGTCCGCGCTGCATCTGAACGGCAAAACCGTTGACTATAATGCCATCGAGAAAATCGACAAGACGCATTTTGACCGCAAAGGGTTTTTTGTGATCACGTATAAAGATCCGCAGGGCCAGTCGCGCGACCTGAAGCTCAGCGATCGCAAGTATGACAACCTCTCGGAGGTGCTGGATCACGTGGTCGCCAAAGTCTGCTAAGCACAGAGAACTCATCAATCGTGATAAACCAAATGAGGGCGTCGGCGTGCGCCGATGTCGTGGATCGAACAAGGAAGCTAAGCGTTATGAATTGTTGTGTCGTGGGTCTGCAATGGGGCGATGAAGGCAAAGGCAAGGTGGTCGATATTCTGGCCGAGAAGGCCGAGATCGTGGTGCGCTACGGCGGCGGCGCCAACGCGGGCCATACCGTGATTATTGGCGACCAGCGCTTTGCGCTGCACCTGATGCCGTCCGGCGCGGTGCGGCCCGGCACGGTCTGCGTGATTGCCAACGGCGTTGTTGTTGATCCGGATGTGCTGCTGACAGAAATCGACGGGCTGGCCGAGAGGGGTATTTCGATGGACGGCCGGCTGCTGATCAGCGAAAACGCCCATATGGTGCTGGACTACCACAAACAGGAAGACCAGTTGCGCGAAGCGGCGCTGGGCCGGCAGAAGATCGGCACCACCGCCCGCGGGATTGGTCCCT
>PXAQ01000030.1 GCA_003567095.1 Phycisphaerae bacterium | reverse complement strand
TATCGGCCAGTCCCTTGCGCGCCCCGTGGGTCGAGCTGAAGTATTCCAAGACATTGAGCCCCTCGCGGAAGTTGGATTTAATCGGCGTCTCGATAATCTCGCCGCTGGGCTTGGCCATCAGCGCCCGCATCCCGGCCAACTGCTGAATCTGATCAATGCTGCCTCGGGCGCCCGAATGACGCATCACCCAGATCGGGTTGAGGTAGGGCTTGCCGTCCCGTGTATCGTTCTTCATCGCGTTCATCATCGCGTTGGTCACTTCCACGCGGGCGTGCGTCCATGCGTCAATAATCTGGTTGTACCGCTCGCCGAAGGTCAGGATGCCGGCCTGGTAGCTGTTAAGAATTTTCTCGACGCGCTTCTGCGCCCGTTCAATAATCGCCGGCTTCTCATCGGGAATCCGAAGATCGGCCAGGCCGATACTCATCCCCGACAGCGTCGCCCGCTTAAAGCCCAGCTCTTTAATATTGTCCAGCAAATCCAGCGTTGCCCGGCTGCCGACAATTTCATAACAATCCTGAATCACACTGCCCAGCCGCTTTTTGTCCATCACGCAATTATAGAACGGCATCCGCGAATCGAGCACATCATTAAACAGGCAGCGGCCCGGCGTTGTCTCGATTACGCCACCGGCCTGGGGACCGTTTTGACCGACAACCGTTTTGTCCTTAGGCAGCCGCACCTTAACCCGGGCGTGCATCCCGACGCGCCCCAGATCCATCGCGGTAATCGCCTCATGGGTATCGACAAAGCACATCCCCTCGCCGCGCTGCTCGCCGGCTATGTGGGTGATATAATAGTTGCCCAGCACAATATCCTGTGACGGTCCGAGCATCGGTGAACCGTTGGCCGGCGAGAAAATATTGTTCGTGGACAGCACCAGCGTGTGCGCCTCGACCTGGGCCTCAATACTCAGCGGCAGATGCACCGCCATCTGGTCGCCGTCAAAGTCAGCATTGAACCCGCCGCAGACCAGCGGATGCAGCATAATCGAGTTGCCCTCCACCAGCACCGGCTCAAAGGCCTGAATGCCCATCCGGTGCAACGTCGGCGCACGGTTCAGCAACACCGGGTGCTGATGGATCACCTCTTCGAGAATATCCCAGACATGCTCTTCGCGCCGCTCAAGCATCCGCTTGGCACTTTTAATGGTATCGGCCATGCCGCGGTCTTTGAGCTTGCGAATAATAAACGGCTGAAACAGCTCCAGCGCGATGCGCTTGGGCAGGCCGCACTGATACAGTTTCAAGTGCGGGCCGACGACGATCACCGACCGCGCCGAGTAGTCCACACGCTTGCCCAGCAGATTCTCACGGAACCGGCCCTGCTTGCCCTTGATCATATCGGTCAGGCTCTTGAGCGGGCGGTTGTTGCTGCCCAGCACCGGACGGCGGCAGCGGCCGTTGTCCAGCAGCGAGTCGACCGCCTGCTGGAGCATCCGCTTTTCGTTGCGGATAATCACATCCGGCGCGTTCAGATCGATCAGCTTTTTGAGCCGGTTGTTGCGGTTGATGATGCGCCGATACAGATCGTTCAAGTCGCTGGTGGCAAAGTTGCCGCTTTCGAGCATCACCAGCGGACGCAGATCCGGCGGAATCACCGGGCAGACATCCATAATCAGCCATTCGGGCTTGTTGTCGCTCTGCTTGACGGCATTGACCAGCTTGAGCCGCTTGGTCAGATCCTTGATCTTCTGCTTGCTGCCGGTCTCATGAATCGCCAGACGCAGCTCCGCGCTGAGCGTCTCCATATCCAGCTTGCCCAGCAGTTCCTTGATCGCCTCGGCCCCCATCGACGCCCGAAAGCTGCTGCCGTATTTGCCTTGGGCGTCGCGGTACTCATCCTCGGTCAGCAACTGCCGCTCTTTGAGCGGGCTTTGCCCCGGATCGATAACGACATAATCCTGGAAATAGACAATTTTTTCAATGTCGGCAGTCTTCATGCCCAGCAGCGTACTGAGCCGACTGGGCAGCGCCTTGAAAAACCAGATATGGACAATCGGCGCCGCCAGGTTGATATGCCCCATCCGCTTGCGCCGGACGCGGCTGTGCGTGACCTTGACCCCGCAGCGGTCGCAGATGATGCCCTTGAATTTGGTGCCCTTGTACTTGCCGCAGGCGCACTCCCAGTCCCGCTCAGGGCCGAAGATTCGCTCACAGAACAGCCCGTCTTTTTCCGGGCGGTATGTGCGGTAATTGATGGTTTCGGGTTTGCGCACCTCGCCGAACGACCAGCTGCGAATATCATTCGGGCTGGCCAGCGTGATCTTTACCGATCCGTAATCATTTATGCGATCGTAAATCGACTCTACCATAAGGTCTCACTCCGATTTAGCGTTCATAATCATCTGTTATTAACCGCGAAATCCGCGGTATTATTTCATCATCACAGCGGCGTGGCGCCGATGCGTTTCTTTTCAAGCTGGATATTCAGGCCCAGTCCGCGTATTTCGTTGCACAGCACATCAAACGAAATCGGCGTGCCCGCCTCCAGCGTATTGGTTCCCTTGACCATCGACTCGTAGATCTTCGTGCGTCCTTCGACGTCGTCGCTCTTGACGGTCAACAGCTCCTGAAGGGTATAGGCCGCCCCGTAGGCCTCCAGCGCCCACACTTCCATCTCGCCGAACCGCTGGCCGCCCGTTCGGGCCTTGCCGCCCAGCGGCTGCTGGGTAATCAGGCTGTACGGCCCGGTCGAACGCGCGTGAATCTTGTCATCGACCAGGTGATGCAGCTTCAGGATATACATATAGCCGACCGTGACCTCCTGCAAAAACGGCTCGCCGGTCCGCCCATCATACAGCGGCATCTTCAGCGACGGCGGCATCTGCGCAAAAATCTCATCCGCCGGCGGAGCGGCCTTTGTCTCGTCGAGTTCCTTTACCCGGTCGCGGATATGGGCGTTGGCCTCTTCGATGCTGGCCCGGATATCATCCTCATCGGCCCCGGCGAACACCGGCGTGACCGCCCGAAAGCCCAGCACGTTGGCCGACCAGCCCATCAGGGATTCCATAATCTGACCGACGTTCATACGGCTGGGCACCCCCAGCGGGTTCAGGCAGATATCCACCGGCGTGCCGTCCTCAAGATACGGCATATCTTCCTCGGCCATGATCTTGGCGATCACGCCCTTGTTGCCGTGCCGCCCGGCGACCTTATCGCCCACCGACAGGGTCCGCTTGGTGGCGATATACAGCTTGACCATCTCCAGAACGCCGCTGGGCAGCTCGTCGCCGTGTTTGAGCCGTTCCAGTTGCCGCTTCTTGTCGTCTTTGAGCTCCACCAGCTTGGGCCAGTACCGCTCGACGATGCGCTGCGCATCACCCCGCTTGGCGGCGGGCTTGACCCATTCAATATCAAAATTTTCAATCTGTTCGTAAATAACGTCGATATCATCGCTGGCGCCGACCTTTTGCCGGCTGGTCGGATCGATCACCTCGATTTTCAGGTCCGTGTGGATCTTGTCCATCATCCGCTTGAACACCTCACACTCGCGGGCCATCATCTCCCGCTCGCACTGCTTGGCCTGCTCTTTGAGCGCCTTGCGCTGCTCATCGGTTTCGGCGGCACGGCGACGGAAATGCCGCGTCTTGATGACTACGCCTTCATAGCCGTGCGGCACTTCCAGCGAGTCGTTCTTGACGTCCTCGCCGGCCCGCCCGAAGATCGCGTGCAGCAGCTTCTCTTCCGGCGTCAGTTCGGTCTTGCTCTTGGGCGACACCTTGCCGACCAACACATCGCCCGGCGCGACGCGCGTCCCTTCGCGCACAACGCCGAACTCATCCAGGTTGCGCAGCGCCTTTTCGCTGACATTGGGGATATCCCGCGTAAACTCCTCGCGGCCCAGTTTCGTCTCGCGCACCTCAATGCTGAACTCGTCAATATGAACGCTGGTGAACACGTCTTGTCGCACCACCCGTTCGCTGATCAAAATCGCGTCCTCAAAGTTGTATCCGTCAAATGGCACAAACGCCGTCAGCACATTCCGGCCCAGCGCCAAGACACCTTTGCTGGTGCCGCCGCCGTCGGCGATGATCTGGCCGGCCTGGACCGTATCGCCCAGCGCCACCAGCGGCTTTTGATTCAAACACGTCCGCTCGTTGAGCCCAACATACTTTTGAAGCGGATACTCATCGGTCTGGTCAACCACAATCCGCGACGCATCGACCGCCGTGACCGTCCCGCCCTGACGCGCCCGAACCACCATACTCGAATGCCGCGCCACTTCCGTTTCCATCCCCGTGCCCACCAGCGGCGGATCGGTCGTCAACAGCGGCACCGACTGGCGCTGCATGTTCGAGCCCATCAGCGCGCGGTTGGCGTCGTCATGTTCCAGAAACGGGATCAGCGCCGCCGAGACACCGACGGTCTGACGCGGCGAGACATCGACATAATTGACCTCGCTGCTGTCAACCTGCGTCAGGTCCCCTTCCTCCCGAGCCAGCACCAGCCCCTCGCGCAGCCGATTGGTCGCGGTATCGACCATGCTCGGCGGAGCAAAGACCGCCTTCATCTCCTCGTCGGCACGCAGGAACTGGACCTCATCAAGTACCTGTTTATCTTTGACCTTGCGGTACGGCGTAATCAAAAAGCCGTATTCATCGACCTTGGAAAAGATGCCCAGCGAGACAATCAGCCCAATGTTCGTCCCTTCAGGCGTCTCAATAGGACACACACGGCCGTAGTGGCTGTTGTGTACATCGCGCACCTCAAAGCCGGCGCGTTTGCGGTTCAGCCCGCCCGGCCCCAACGCGCTCAAGCGCCGCTCATGGGTCAACTGGCTCAGCGCGTTGGTCTGATCGACCACTTGACTCAATTCGCCCCGCCCGAAGAAAAACTCGATGCTGCTCGAGACGCTCTTGCTGTTGACCAGGTCGGCGATCCGCGCGACATCCTCCGGCGATTTCATACTCATCCGCTCCTGGACGGTCCGCCGCAGCTTAAGCAGGCCCTTGCGCACCTCGCCGGCGGCCAGCTCATCGATCGTCCGCAGCCGCCGGTTGCCCAGGTGGTCAATATCGTCAATCTCACCGTTGCCTTCGCGCAGGATAAGAATGTATTTCATCGTCTGCAAAAAGTCCTCGCCGCACAACGCCATCTGCGTCAGATCGACGTTCGTACCGAACTTGCGATTCAAACGGAACCGCCCCACCGCACCCAGCCGGTAGCGGTTGGTATCGTAGAACTTTTCCTCAAACAATTGCTTGGCCTTATCCAGATTGGCCGGGTTGCCCGGACGCAGCCGCGAATAAATCTTCAGCAGCGCCTCGTCGTGGGTTTCACAGCTGTCCTCGGCCAGCGTATTCAACACCAGCGGATCCACCGCCTGATTGATCACCTCCACCGTTTCCAGGCTGCTGCCCTGAATCGCGGCGATGGCATCGCCGATCTGGGCGCCGGCCTCGACGAGAATCTCTCCGGTCTCGGTATCGACAACCGGCCCGACCGACCACATCGTCGGCTCAAGCCTGCTGGTCTTGACCTTTTTGGTCTTGTAAAACAGCCGGATGATGGCCTCAGTCGTCCCGTATTTTTCGTCCATCGCCCGCAGAAACGTCGTGGCCGGGATCTTGCTTGACTGGTCGATGCGAATAACCAGCACGTCCTTTTTGGTCACCGAAATCTCGATCCAGCTTCCGCGCTCGGGAATAATCCGCGCCCCATGCAGCAGCCGGTCGCCGTCTTTGTTGTCGATCACAAAATCCACACCCGGACTGCGGTGAAGCTGGTTGACGATCACGCGCTCGGCGCCGTTGATAATAAACTCCCCGCCGCCGATCATCGCCGGAATCTCGCCAAGGTAGATGCCCTGCTCGGCCACATCGGGCGCATCTTTGCGCTTCAGCCGGCAGCGTACCTTCAGCGGATACGCATAGCTCAGACGCAGCTCCTTGCACTGCTCTATCGTATAACGCGGCTTCTCCAGCTCATAGCCGAGGTATTCCAGCTCCACCGTTTTGTCATAACTGACGATGGGAAACACCTCGCGAAACAGTGCCTCCAGCCCTATATCAGCGCGGCTTTCCGGCGCGACGCCGGACTGCAAAAAGCGTTCATAGCCTTTCAGCTGCACTTCTACAAGGTCGGGAACATCAATGGCATCTGCGATTTTCGCAAAATTACGGAGTGTTCGTGATCTCATACGACCAGTCTCCAGTAGGCTTAAGTCTTATTATGTGTTTGGAATAATTGTACAGTAAATCCGATAGCTTAATCAGAACCAATGCACCCGCACCAAAAACGCCCGCGGTTGACAACGGCCGTCCAGGGCCGCCTCAAAATGCATCAACGCCCGCGACGGCCAGACCCTTTGTCTGGCCGCCGTGCGGGCTGACTGTTGCTCAACTTCAGTTTCGATCAATACTGTCGTAATGTCGCACTCCTGGCGGCGGTTCACATGTGCCGCCGTCGACCTGCGCCGGCAGCGTTAGACTATTTCAACTGTCGCGCCGACCTCTTCAAGCTGCTTTTTGGCCTCTTCGGCTTCTTCCTTGCTGACATTTTCCTTGACCGGCTTGGGGGCGCCGTCGACCAGATCCTTGGCTTCCTTGAGGCCCAGGTTTGTCAGAGCACGCACTTCCTTGATGACTTGGATCTTCTTGTCGCCGAAGCTCTTGAGCATCACCGTAAAGCTGGTCTTTTCCTCTTCTTCAGCCCCTTCACCGGCGCCGGCTGCCGGCCCGGCCATCATCACCGCGCCGCCTGCGGCCGGTTCGATCTCATAGGTGTCCTTGAGATAGTCCGCCAGTTCCTTGGCCTGGATCAGTGTCAACCCTGCGATCTTATCGCCCAGTTCCTTGATCTCCGCTGCAAATTCTCGTTCTGACATGTGTTCAAACTCCTGTATCTTCTGCGCTGCAAAGTAGCCGGACTCCGCCGTCCGTTTAACCGATTCTCGGGCAACCTTGCAACAAACCGAATTAGTTCTTAGTTCTTAGTTTTGAGTTATCTATAATCTCAAATCATAACAGCCCGGCGACAGCCGGTCCCACACTTTTGCCCTTTACCTTTTTACTTTGTCTTACGCTGCTTCTTTCTCGCGCTTCTCGATCAGGCTCTTGATGCAACCAGCGATGGTGCTTCCGCCGCTGATGATCGCACCGGCGACATTGCTGCCCGGCGTCAGGGCAATCTGGACCACCTGACCCTGCAATTCAGCCCGTGTCGGCATCGCAGCCAGCGCCTTGACGCCCGCCTCGCCGTCCATCACAGTCCCTTCGACAAACGCGCCCTTCAGTTCAATCGACTTGAGCTTCTTGGCCCAATCGACAACCTCTTTGGCCACGTCGCTGGCCCCGTCCCCGCCAAAGACGACCGTACACTGGCCGGAGGCAAACAACTCGCCGGCGACCGGTAGCTCCATCTCTTCCAGCGCCCGCCGCATCAGACGATTCTGCACGACGGCCGCACGCATACCCTTCTTTTTCATCTCGCCGCGCATGACGTTGTTGTCGATGCCGCTGATGCCCATCGTGGAAATCACCACGAACTCCGTCATCCCGGCAAATTTTTTCGTGTACTCGTTTTGAATCAGTTCTTTTACAAAATAACTCATCGTCGCACCTCAATTAGTCACTCTAAGGCCCGCGGGCCGTGTTTTAGTGGGTTATGCACTGCTGACATCCAACTGCACCGACGGACTCATCGTCGCGCTGATACAGACCTTTTTAATATAGGTCCCTTTGGCGCCGCTGGGTTTACTGCGCTTAATATGGTCGATAAACGCCTGAATATTATCCTTGAGCTTGTCTTGGTCAAAACTGAGCTTGCCGACCACGCCGTGGATATTGCCGCCCGAATCATTGCGAAATTCGACCTTGCCGGCGGCAAATTCCGTGACCGCCGTGACCACATCAGGCGTGACCGTCCCGTTCTTGGGCGAGGGCATTTTGCCCTGCGGCCCGAGCACACGGCCGAGTTTACCGACCTTGCCCATCACCTTCGGCGAGGCAATCGCCACGTCAAAATCCAGCCAGCCGTCCGAGATTTTCTTCACCAGCTCATCGCTGCCGGCCTCGGTCGCCCCGGCGGCCCGGGCCGCCTCGGCCTCGGCGTCCTCGCAGAACGCGATGACCTTGCGCTGCTTGCCGATGCCGTGCGGCAGGCTGATTGCCCCGCGAATCATCTGGTCGGCCTGCTTGGGGTCGATCCCCAAGTGCATCACACACTCGACGGTCTGATCGAACTTCACGCCGTCAAAGGACTTGAGCTTCTTAATACCCTCAGTCAAGGGTAACGGGTCCTTGACAGCCTTTTCGGATATACTTTGGTAACGTTTACTTCTTGGCTTCATCGTTAGTCTCCGCGAAAAAGATAAGGTTCGTTTCGCTCCCACTGTCGCTGCCGTGGTTTGCAGGTCCCGTTCAGGACATTTCACTGACCGTGTAAAGTTCAAGCGCCAGCTTGATAATTCACCGCCGCCACCGGCGGCCTCCACACCTTTAACTTATTGATTTTAACCTTTAACCTTCTACTTCGATACCCATACTCCGCGCCGTACCCTCGATAATGCGGTCGGCCTGCTCCAGATCATAGGCATTCAGGTCGTTCATTTTCAACTCGGCAATCTTGCGTATCTGCGCCTGGGTCACCGTGCCGACCTTGTTGGTGTTCGGCTCGCCGCTGCCCTTGGCCAGGTTCGCTTCGGCTTTGAGCAGCACCGCCGCGGGCGGGCTTTTAACCACAAAATCAAATGAACGATCCCCATACACCTTAATTTCCACCGGCACCGTCATGCCGTTGGCGTCTTGGGTGCGCTCGTTAAACTGCGAGACGAACTGCCCGATATTGACCCCGTGCTGACCCAGCGCCGGACCGATCGGAGGCGCAGGCGTCGCTTTGCCGCCCGGCGCCTGAAGTTTGATTACTGCTTTTACTTCTTTAGCCATTGCATTTCCCGTTAAACTTTTTCAATCTGCCAATACTCGATATCCAGCGGCGTGCTGCGGCCGAAAATCGTGACAATCACACGCACAACGCCGCGCTCGGCGTCGATATAATCCACTACACCCTCAAAATTCTCAAACGCTCCTTCGCGAATCTTGACCATATCACCCTTCTGGAACTCCACCTTGATATCCGGCGTTTCGTGTGGCTTTTCCGCTTCCTTAAGCATCTTGGCCACATCGGTATCGCGCATCGGCGTCGGAATCCCCTCGGTGCCGATAAAATCGCCCACGCCCATCGTATCCTTGATCACGTACCAAGCGTCCTCCGGCACGCGGCCGTCCTCGGTCAATTCCAGCTCCATAAACACATAGCCGGGATACAGCTTGCGCTTATGGACACGCTGTTTGCCGGATCGAATCCGCTTGACCTGTTCGGTCGGTACCAGAATGCGCCCGACGTTCGAGACGCCTTCCACTTGCATCTTGCGTTCCAGGGCACTGCGCACCTGCTCTTCTTTGTTCGAAGCGACCCGTAATACAAACCATTGCATTGCCATCAGCGATGTATCCTTGCCAAAGCCCGCTGCCGTTAATAAAGCCGGATGATGTCGCCAAAGAAAAAACTCAGCACAACATCCCACACCCCGATCCCGACCGACATGACCACCACCACGGTAATCACCACGAGCGTCGAGGTAAAGATTTCCCTGCGGCTGGACCAACTGACCTTTTTGATCTCGCCCTCGGCGGCGATCAGAAAATTCGCCACCGCCGGCACATTGCTCAGCCACCAGATCAGCCCCCCAAAGGCCGCGGCAACCCCGAACGGAATCAGCGTCTCAATCCATACGTTGTCGGTCAGCGCCCCAAGCCGCTGGTTCAGGATCAGCGCCCCATACACCGCGATGACAAGACACACCAGCCCCGTTCCCAGCCGGGTATGTTTGCCTTGTCCGCGTTTGTAAATCTTTAAATTCATTGGCTAAGCCACCTCTATAGAATGATAAAACGCCGCTAATTTGGTTCGTCCCGCCACATGCCGCCCAAACAGGTCAGGAGGGATTCGAACCCCCAACCTGCGGTTTTGGAGACCGCTGCTCTGCCAGTTGAGCTACTGACCTGAATCGCCTACTTGCGGCGAATCTTGTGAGCCGTATGCTTACGTTCACGTTTGCAGAATTTGCTCAGTTCGAGCTTCGGCACACCGCCCTGCACATTGACGGGGGTGCGATAATTGCGGTCGCCGCACGCCTTACACTCAAGCCAAACCCATTCGGTTTTTTGCGCCTTGGCCATACGCTTCAATATCCTCTCTAAACGCAACAACCTCCCCGCTGTCTTGCACGGAAAGGTTAAAAGTGGCGCCGCTGTCGAAGCGGCGCCCTTTAGGTTAGTGACTGCTTATTCGACAATCTTCGTGACAACACCTGCGCCGACGGTCCGTCCGCCTTCGCGAATCGCGAACCGAAGACCTTCTTCCATCGCGATCGGAGCGATAATCTCGCCGGCCATCTCAATATTGTCGCCCGGCATACACATTTCAACCGCCTTGCCTTCACGGCTGCGGATCTCGGTGATCGCGCCCGTCACGTCGGTCGTCCGGAAGAAGAACTGCGGACGATAGCCCGGGAAGAACGGCGTATGACGGCCGCCTTCGTCCTTGGTCAACACATAGACTTCGGCGACAAACTTTGTATGCGGGGTAATCGAACCGGGCTTGGCAACCACCTGGCCACGTTCCAAGTCTTTCTTTTCCACGCCGCGAAGCAGCAGTCCGACATTGTCGCCAGCCTGGCCTTCATTGAGCGTCTTGTTGAACATCTCAACACCGGTGCAGGTCGTTTTGCGGACATCTTTGGCCAGCCCCACAACCTCAACCTCATCGCCGATCTTGACCATGCCGCGCTCGATACGGCCAGTACCCACCGTGCCGCGGCCTTTAATACTGAACACGTCCTCAACCGGCATCAAGAACGGCAAATCCACCGCACGCTCGGGCACAGGGAAATACTCATCGACCGCATCCATCAGCTCATCGATACACTTGCAGGCCTCGTCATCGGCGCCCTCGCTTTCCAGCGCCTTCAGCGCCGAGCCGCGAATGATCGGAATGTCATCGCCCGGGAACTCGTACTTGCTCAGTAGCTCACGCAGTTCCATTTCAACCAAGTCGATCAGTTCTGGGTCGTCCACTTGGTCCACTTTGTTCAAAAACACAGCGATCCGCGGCACGTTCACCTGACGGGCCAGAAGGATGTGCTCACGCGTCTGGGGCATCGGGCCGTCACTGGCCGCAACCACCAGGATCGCCCCGTCCATCTGAGCGGCCCCGGTAATCATATTCTTGATATAGTCCGCGTGGCCCGGACAATCCACGTGCGCATAGTGCCGATTAGCGGTCTCATACTCCACGTGCGCGGTGTTAATGGTAATGCCGCGTTCCTTTTCTTCCGGAGCGTTGTCGATTTCATCGAACTTGCGAATCGTACCGCTGCCCTGCTTGGCCGCCATGCGCATCGTAATCGCCGCGGTCAATGTCGTTTTGCCGTGGTCAATATGACCCACTGTTCCAATGTTCACGTGAGGTTTTGTACGTTCAAATACACCCTTAGCCATTTTTACAATCTCCTGATATTCAGTTCGTTCCTCTTAATTGCTAAGCT
>PXAQ01000194.1 GCA_003567095.1 Phycisphaerae bacterium | reverse complement strand
GCATCTTTGTCTGAACGCCCTGCAGCTTTTTCATCATCGGCTGAATCCGGCTGGTGCGCAGTGTCAGCTCTTCAAGCAGCGTCGCGACCTTGCGGCGGTTGCGATGAATCTGGCGAACGAGAGCCTTCATCCGGTCAATATCCTCGGATGCCTTTGAATCAAAAAACAGCTCGGCGTTGCGATCCAGAAGCCGGGTGACGGTCTCGATATTGATCGGCAGACGCTTTTTAATGATCGTCCGTTCGTGTCCTTCACCGCTACTCATTTTCATCGTCCGGTCAAACGGCAACAGTCCCTCATCAACCTGCTGGAGAATCTCAATCGCCATGCGCGCGCAATAATCGTTTTCAAGCACCTTGCGGCGGAACGCCAGGCGGGTCAGCTCGATTTTGCGTGCCAGGCTGATTTCCTCGTCGCGCGTCAGCAGCGGAATCTCGCCCATCTGCGTCAGGTACATCCGAATGGGGTCGTCAATCTTGCGTACCTCGGCCTCGACCAGCTCCTCTTCGATCTGCAGGTCTTCGACGACATCCTCATCATCATCACGGCCGATTTTGTCGGTGTCCTCAAAATCCTCGTCGGTATCTTTTTCGACATCCGCCTCATCCAGAATCTGCACACCGAGCTCATCCAGCGTCATCAGCAGGCTGTCAAGACGAGCCGGACTGATGATTTCATCGGGCAGCGTGTCGTTGATTTCCTCGTAAGTCAGATACCCCTTTTCACGCCCTTTTTTGATAATTGAGTCGATAACCTGATCGATCTTCGCCTTGCGGCTTGCCTGATCACTCGCATCGTCCTCTTCAGGGGACGCAGAGGAGTTCTTTGATTTCGCTTCATCAGCGTCCGAGATATTTTCGTCATCCTCAGACACTTCGAAATCGTCCGAAAGAGCATCCGCATCCTCGCTGACGTGCTCATCAAGGTCTAACGAGTCCACCGGGTCGGGGATGACCGCCTGCTGTTCTGGAGTTTCGTTTTTCTTACTTTTCCTGACTGTCATAGCTATCCTTATCGTATTACGTCAACACGTTGCACATTACGTCTTTATTGCAGTCCCCCGCATCGGGGGTTGCCTTTTTGCCGTTTCAAACACCCGTAAATGCTCTGCAGCACGTCGGTCGCCTCGTCGGTCAGATGCTGTTTGTGCGCGTCAATCTGTTGCCGATGTCGACGCTGCTCGAGGACCGATAACGAATCCTCAAGACGCCTACAAGCGACGCCTTTGGGAACCGTCCCGGCGGTCATCTCGGTCACGATAGCCGCGGCATCGGTGCTTTCAATCTGCCGGAATAACCGGGTTGGGTCCATTTCATCCCCCGCATCCAAACACGGCAGCATCGCCTCGGCAATTTCACGCAACGGGCCGAGATCGCCGAAATCGTCCACACAAAGCCGACCGAAAACATTCGCGTACAGTCCCGGTTCCTGGATCAGTACCTCGAGAATTTCACGCCGAGCGGCGTTATCCCGGGTTTCCTGCGGTTCGCCCTGCTTGGCAGGTTGTTCTTTTGTACGACCCTGCGGCGATTTTTGTTTCAGCAATTGACGTAATTGCTCATCAATGCGCGATTTAGGCGTCTGGAGCAGGGCACTGAGCCGCCCTATCAGCACCGCCAGGGCCAGCGAATCGACCTGTCCGGCCTGGATGGCCGAGGCCACCGTACGCAAAAACTGCTGGACCGCCTCGGTGCGTTTAGGCAGACTGTCCTGGCCGTCCAACTGCTCGGCCAACTGATTCCACTTAAACGACAGCACGTCCTCAGCGGCGTCGATAATCGCCTCAAACGCCTCACTGCCGGCCTCAATCAGGAAGTCGCAGGGGTCTTTGCCATTCGGGACAAACGCCAGACGCACATCCACCTTGCCGGTCAAGCACACCTCCATCGCCCGTCCGGCCGCAGCCCGACCGGCAACATCGCTGTCAAAGACCAGCACAATCCGATCGCCGTAGCGGCGCAGTACTTTGGCATGCTCGGCGGTCAAACTGGTCCCAAGCGCCGCAATGACCGTCGGCAGGCCATACTGATGGGCCATCAGCACATCGGTGTAACCCTCAACCACCACCGCCCTGCCGGCCTTGACGATATCCTGACGGCCCTGCCGCAGGCCATACAAAAGCTGACTTTTATCAAACAGTGCCGTCGCGGGCGAATTCATATACTTGGCCGGATCCTGCCCGAGCGTTCGCCCGCCGAAGCCCGCCACCCGACCGGTCACATCGGCAATCGGAAACATCAGCCGATTACGGAATTTATCGTAACAGCCGGGCGTATTGTCCCGGCGTACCGCCAGGCCGGCCGCCACCAGCGTATCCTGCGATATGTTGTTCTGCTGGGCCACGGCGGTCAGGTCATCCCACCTGTCCAGCGCAAGGCCCAGCCCCCATGTACGAGCGGTCTGCTCGGTAATGTTTCGCTGGGCCAAATACTGACGCGCCGCGGCGCCTTTGGACGGATCCCATAAGTTGCCTGCCCAATGTTTCATCGCCCAAGCATTGATTTTCGCCAGCTCCGCCGCACTGAGCGTGTTCTCCTGAGCCTGATCGCCACTGCGGCGCTCGGGGCGAAACGTCGGCAGCGCAATACCCGCACGCCCGGCCAGGCGTTCGATCGCCTGCACGAACGAAAGATTTTCCTTCATCTGGACGAACTTGATCACATCCCCGCCGGCACCGCAGGCAAAGCACTTGAAAATCTGCTTGACCGGGGTAACGTACATGCTGGGGCGGTGGTCCGTATGAAACGGACACAGTCCCACATATTCCTTGCCGCGCTTGTCCAGACTCAAATATTCGGAAACAACATCCACAATCTCGTTGGCCTGTTGAACCCGGCTGATCAAACTATCGTCCCATTTACCGACCAAAACCACTCCGCAGGCGATTACCTGCCCATTCTGAGATAAAATTATAAAAGTCGGACCCCGACACGAGGACCCGACATTTTTCGATCGCGTACACTTTACCCACCTGTCAACTCGGCACCCATACCGAGGTCATTGGAATTATTACAGACACCTTAAGTATAGACCGATTTGGCTAAAAATCAAGTCCACCCCCGAAAAACAAACTTAAAACACTGAAAACAGGGATTTTAACAACTGCTGGACACTTGGCTTTTCGAGACAATCGCAAGAGAAGCCATGTGCCTGCAAACCGGATTATCGACACAGCCCCTGCAATTGCTCGAAGGAAACAAGGTCAATTCTATCTAGAACAAGCTCCGCCTTATCCTCGAGTGCTGCTCGGCTGTAGGTATTGGTCACCGCCACGGGGTGCATACCGGCAGCCCTGGCGGCCTCAATGCCCCAGTGCGAGTCCTCAATAACGACACACTCGGCCGGATTTAGCTTGTTTTTGCCCGAGGCGTTGAGCTTTTCCAATGCCAGGCGGTAGCCTTCCGGGTCCGGCTTGCCCCTGGCCACGTCGTCGGCGGTGACGATAACTTCGAACGCCCCGGCAAGGCGGGTGCCGTCCAGCATCAATTCGATATCGCTGCGAACCGCCCCGGAGCAGATGGCCCGCCGTATGCCCTGCTCGGTCAGCATCGCCACAAAGGACTCGACGCCATCAATCAGCAGCCGTTCGGTGCTTGCCAATGCGTCGAATACATCCTTTTTTTCCGCTTTCAACCGCTGCACGCCGGCCGCGTCCAGCCCCATTTTGTAATCCCGATTGACCGCTTCGATATTCTCTACGTCGGTCAGGCCTAGATATGTGTCCCAATGGTGCTCTTTGGAAATATCTACGCCATACCGATTGAACACCGTATTCAGCGCACGATAGTGCAGGCCTTCCGAATCGCAAATCACACCGTCAAAATCAAAAATCACCGCTTTGAGCATAATCAAATATCCTTGTTCCGAGCAACGTTCAAATGTTCTTAACACTGACAAACAACAATCAGCTCTTTTGACAAAAAGCCTCGGTAGTTTTCCAACCGAGGCTTTTAACTAATGCTTCTGATACTCACTTACCAATGGTTTTTATCCGTTTTCGGGGACGGGGCCGGCCAGGACTTCGTATTCGCGGAAGCTGCTCTTGTCGCCGCCTGTGATTTGCTCGGCCCAGGCCTTGATCTGGGCGGCGTTGCGGCCGACGTACCGCTGGGCCATGGAATGCTTGCGCTGGGCCATCGGCACGGGTTTGGCCGTCCGCTCACCGTCTGTCGGGGCGGCCGGCGCATCCATCTGGACGGTGCTGGAGGCCTGGCCGCACAGCAGGTAGCCGTTAATCAGTGCAATGGCCATATCCACCAGCGGCCGGCCGTACAAATCCATATAGTCCACGCCCTGCTCTTTGACATAAGCAATGCTTTGCTTGAGCAACTCCGTACCCTCGGCCAGCTTGGCCAGCAGCTCCTTGACACTGTCGGCATACTCCAGGGCCGCCAACTCTTCCAGATATTTCTCGAGCGTGCCGCCGCAGACGCCGCGGACCGCCGCGACCACCTGAAGCTGGCTGGTACCTTCGTAAATCGTCGTAATACGGGCATCGCGGGCCAGCCGCTCACTGGCATAATCCCGCATATAGCCGCTGCCGCCTAGCACCTGAATCGCGTCATAGGTCACGGTGTTGCACATCTCCGAGCAGTAATATTTGCTCATTGGCGTCAGCATCGCCGCCAGCCGCTTGATTTTCCGCAGGGTTTTCTTGGCGTCTTTGGCGGTTGCGGCATCGCTGTCCGGGCTTTCGATGATCTTGTTCAAGCCCAGTTCAAAATCCACAACGCGGCTGGTCTCATAGAGCAGCGCCCGGCCGGCCTCGATCATAATCTTCATATCGATGACCAGATCCCGCACGGCCGGCAGTTTTTCAATCGGTGTGCCGAACTGTTTGCGGCTGGCCGCGTAATCACGAGCGATACGCCAGGCGGCCTCAGCAATCCCCATCGACTGGCCGGCGATGCCGATCCGCGCGCCGTTCATCAGACTCATTACATACGTCACCAGCCCGCGCTGCCGCTCGCCGATCAACTGGCACGGCGTATTGTCAAAGTACAGCTCACAGGTCGGCGAGCCGTGAATCCCGAGCTTATCTTCCAGCCGCCGGACCTTGACGGTCGGGCCGCGGTCGCAGACAAACAGGCTCAGGCCCAGGCCCCCGCTGCGATCCGCCTCCGAGCGGGCCAGCACCAGGAGCACCTCGCCGCAGCCGTTGGTGATGAATCGCTTGACGCCGTGCAGAAACCAGTTGCCGTCGTCATCCTGAAAGGCCCGCAGCTTGACCGCCTGCAGGTCCGAGCCGGCGTCCGGTTCGGTCAGTACCATCGCGCCGGTGACCTTGCCGGCGGCAAAATCGGGAAGATAGTGCCGCTTGATGTCCTCGTCGGCAAAAAAATTGATCGTCTCGGCGATGCCCTGGAGTCCGAAGATGTTCATCAATGATGCGTCAGCGCGCGAGACGATCTCAATGGCGATGGTATAAATCAGGTTGGGAAAATTCAGCCCGCCGAATTGGTGCGGCAGGGTAAAACCCATCGCGTCGGCTTTGGCCAGCGCGTCCAGCGACTCGGCGATGCCTTTGGCGTACGACACCGTACCGTCGGGGTTGAGCGCAGTACCCTGCCGGTCAATGTCTTCACTGCGCGGCGCGATAAAGTCGGCGCTGAGCGCACCAATCGCATCCAGCACCATATCATAGTTGACAATCGCCTCGGCGGCATCCTTCGGGGCGGTCTCGAACTGAGAGCCATACTTAAACCCTTCTTCGGCATATCCGGCAACCTCGCCCACATCCAGGTGTTTGAATAAAAACTGAATATCGTCGTTATCTCGATAAAAATTTCCCATTGTTCAACCCATTCTTTAAATCAGTCTGCTTGTGGCACGACCATCTTGGCCGTGTTACACGGGCTGTAAGCCCATGGAACTTATACTTTTTCCTTAATGGCCTTAATCATCATCGGGATAACCTGCGTCAGGTCGCCGACGATTTTATAATGCGCAATCCCGAAAATCGGCGCATCCGGATCGTTGTTGATCGCGATAATTTTCTGGCTGTCGCTCATACCGGCCTGATGCTGAATCGCCCCGCTGACGCCGGCGGCCACATACAGAATGGGACGGACGGTCGTTCCGGTCTGGCCGACCTGATGGTCGCGGTCGATAAAGCCCAGATCGACCGCCGCACGGGTCGCCCCGGGAGCGGCCCCCAGGCAATGGGCCAGATCCCAGATGAGCTTGAAGTTCTCTTGGCTGCCGACCCCCGCCCCGCCGGCAACGATCACACGCGAGGCCTTGAGGTTGACTTTGCGCTGCTGGCGATGCTCGGCCAGAATCTCAACAGCCAGATCGTCCTGGGCCAAATGCACCGTTTCGGTAATCACTTCGACTTTTTTGTTGACATTAGGCGTCGGCATCGGCATGACACCTTCGCGCACCGTGGCCATCTGCGGCCAGCGGTCATAATTGATGATCGTGGCGATGATGTTGCCGCCGAAAGCCGGGCGAATCTGGAGCAGCAGATCGTCAAAGACCTGACCGGTTTTTTTGATTTCGTGCCGGCCGATCTGCAGGTCGGTACAGTCGGCCGTCAGGCCCGCCTTCATCGCGCTGGCCACACGCGGCGCCAGATCGCGCCCGCACGGCGAGGCGCCGTACAGGATAATCTGCGGCTTGTAGTGTTCGATCAGCCCGCAGATGACCTTGCTATAGCTGTTGGCCTGATAATGCTCCAGCAGCGGATGCTCGGCAAGGTACACCTTATCGGCGCCATAATGGCCCAGCCGCTCACATAAATGGCTGACCCTGCCGCCCAGCAGCACCGCCGCCAGCGGGACGTTCAGTTTGTCGGCCAGCTCGCGCCCTTTGCTCATCAGCTCAATCGGCACCTCTTCCAGCTCGCCTGCATGCTGCTCGGCAAAGACCCACACCTGCCCCTGTTTATTCACGTCGATCATTCGTACATCCTATCGCTAAATTCAAAATTAAGAATTCATCATTAAACATTATCCTATGGTATGATCCACAATCAAATCATGCACCATTGCCTCGATCGCCGGCTGTGTCGGTTCGACAGTTTTGGCCTCTTTGGCCGTCAGCACAACGCTTTGAATGCGGTGCACTTTGGTCGGTGAGCCGTCGCGGCCGCACCACTGCAGGTCGGCGCCGAGATAATCCAGATTCCACTGGCAAATCAGCAGCCCCCTACTGTCCAGTGCTTTGCAGACGGCATCGACATCGACCGACGGGTCGTCTTTGGCTTGTGCTTCAATCTCGGCGCGACATTTGGCGTCCTTGTATTTCATCAGGCGCAGCGCCCGCGAGACGCGCGGCTCATTGGCGGTATCGACCACCGTCAAAAGCACCGGCAAGGTCGTCTTGACTTCCTGCCAGCCGTTGCCCATGTTTCGGCGGGCGATCAGCGTTGAGCCGTCAAGGGTGAGAATCTGCTCCACATAGGTCACCTGCGGCAGGCCGAGTTTTTCCGCCGCTTGCGGGCCGACCTGGGCGGTGTCGCCGTCAATGGCCTGCCGGCCGCACAGCACAATATCCGGGTTGAGCTTCCGCAGGCCGCAGCTCAGGATATAGCTGGTCGCCAACGTGTCGCTGGCCGCACACCCCCGGTCGGTAATCAGCACCGCCCGATCGGCACCGCGATACAGCCCCTCGCGCAAAATGCCGGCCGCGCTGGGCAGACCCATCGTCATCACCGTGACCGACCCGCCATGGGCGTCTTTGATATCCAGCGCCAACTCGAGCGCGTTCAGATCTTCCGGGTTGAAAATCGCTGGCAGCGCCGCGCGATTGACCGTCCCGTCTTCGTTCATCGCCTGGCCGGTAATCCGTTTGGTATCCGGCACTTGCTTGACCAACACAACACAATGGTATCCCACGAAAAAGCCTCCACGATGAGAGTATTCATACAGTCCGTTCGTATAAAGCCCCGTAGTGTAATCCGATTTACCGTCAAGTCAACCAAAAAAACAGCAGCCAACACCCGAAAGAAAGCTGTTGTCTCGGGCCAACGCCAGAATGCCGGCGACAGGTGGCGCACCTTCACGCTGAGCTTGTGGGTGCGGGGCAGTGGTTTTCGATTGATTGTTGATTATCCGGGCAGACTACTTCTGTTTTTGTGGCATAGCCGGCAGGATACCGGCGGTACATTTTGGTTGACTTGTCGGGCTTTCTGCGTGTATATTGCCCCTTTTGAACAATTTTGTTGATATTACTTTGTTGAGTAACGGTTTATGGCAAAAATAGAGCTTCCGGACGGGAGCATGCTTGAGGGTGCCGACGGGGCGTCGGTGCTTGAATTTGTTGAACAGATCGGCTCCGGGCTGGCACGGGCGGCGGTTTGTGCAGAGCTGGATAGCCGGCTTGTGGACCTATCGACTCCTGTATTCAATCACGCCAAACTGGTCGTCATCACGGCCAAAGACGACAAAGGGCTGGAGGTCCTTCGCCATAGTTGCGCCCACATCATGGCCGAGGCTATCTGTGCGCTCTGGCCGGAGGCCAAACTGGTTTACGGACCGGTGGTCGAGGACGGCTTCTATTATGACATCGACCTGGATACCCCGATTCGGCCGGAGGATTTTGAGCGGATTGAGGCCAAGATGCGCGAGATCATCGCCGCCGACGAGCCGTTTGTCCGCGTCGAGATGAGCCGCGAGATGGCATTGGACAGGATGGCTGCCGATCCCTACAAACAGGACAACATCCGCCGCGCCGACAGCGAAACGATCAGCTTTTACCACCACGGCCAAAGCGGCTTTGAGGACCTGTGCCGAGGGCCGCACGTGCCGCGCACCGGCAGCATCGACCCCAAGGCGTTCAAGGTCATGAGCGTGGCCGGGGCGTACTGGCACGGCGACGCCTCCCAGCAAATGCTCCAGCGGGTCTACGGCACCTGCTGGCGCAACAAAAAAGAACTTAAAGACTACTTGAATCGCATCGAGGAAGCCAAAAAGCGCGACCATCGGCTCATCGGCAAACAGATGGACCTGTTCAGCTTCCACGAAGAAGGCCCCGGATTTGCCTTCCTGCATCCCAACGGGATGGTCATCTGGAACGAAATTATCGATTACTGGCGCCAGGTGCATCGCCGTTTCGGCTACATGGAGATCAAGACGCCGATCATCCTCAACGAGTCGCTCTGGCACCGCAGCGGTCACTGGGACAACTACAAAGAGAACATGTACTTTACAACCGTCGATGAGGTCAACTACGCGGTCAAGCCGATGAACTGCCCCGGCGGGCTGCTGGTCTATAATGCCACCAAGCATTCGTATAAGGAGTTTCCAATTCGGATGGCCGAGCTGGGACTTGTGCATCGCTACGAGGCCAGCGGGCAAATGCACGGGTTGGTGCGCGTACGGCAGTTCACCCAGGACGACGCCCATATTTACTGCACACCCGATCAGATTGAGCCGGAAATCGTCGGCGTGATCAACCTGATCGAGGAGATGTACGCGGCCTTTGGGTTCACGGATTACCGCATCGAGCTTTCGACAAAACCGGAAAAAAGGATTGGTTCGGATGAGATTTGGGAAACCGCCACCGCAGCGCTGGCCGGCGCCCTGTCCCACAAGAGCCTCAACTACCAGATCAACGAAGGCGACGGGGCGTTTTACGGGCCGAAGATCGACTTTCATATTCGCGATTGTCTGAAACGGTCTTGGCAATTGGGCACAATTCAGCTTGACTTTTCGATGCCCGAACGGTTTGATTTGAAATATACCGCCCCGGACAATACCGAAAAGACGCCGGTCATGATTCACCGGGCGATTTTAGGCTCGCTGGAGCGGTTTATGGGCATTCTGATCGAGCATTATGCGGGCAACTTCCCCCTGTGGCTGGCGCCCGAGCAGGTGCGGATTTTGACCATCAGCGAAAAGAGCAACGACTACGCCGCGGCCCTGCTGGAGCAGTGCAAAGCTGCCAAGCTGCGGGTGTCGGCCGATACCAGCGGCGACAAAATCGGCGCCAAGATCGCCCGTGCCCACGGCGACCGCGTGCCGTATATGCTCGTTGTCGGCCCCAAAGAAGCCGGCGGCGGTCTGGTTAATGTGCGACTGCGCCAGTCCCAGAGCACCCGCACGGTGCCGGCAGAGCGGTTTTTGTCGATGGCCGTGGGTAAAATTGCCGACAAAACGGATAATTTGATGTTTGACGTATAAACGACCCGGAAAAAGGTCGATTCAGCTACATTATTTTTTGAAAGGTCTACCCATTAGCAAGAAAAATTTAAGAATCAATGAACGGATTCGCATCAGCCCCGTTCGATTAATCGATGAGAACAATCAGCAGGTTGGGGTTGTTGACGTGACCGAGGCGCTGGAACGCGCACGTGAGGCGGACATGGATCTGGTCGAGGTGTCGCCGACCGCCTCGCCGCCGGTGTGCCGGATTATGGATTACGGCAAGCACCTGTATCAGCAAAAACGCAAAATCAAGCAGAACCTGAAAAAGCAGCATACGGTGGTGCTCAAGGAAATTCGCCTGCGGCCCAAGACCGACGAACACGACCGCGATATCAAGATGAAAAAGGCCGAACAGTTTCTCGACAAGGGGCACAAAGTCCAGTTTACCATGTTGTTTCGCGGCCGCGAGATGATGTACCGCGACAAAGCCCATGAAACGATGGACTACATCGTGCAGGCCCTTCAGGACAAGGCCGTCATCGAACGCCCGCCGGTACTGCTCGGCCGGCGGATGACGATGGTGATGGCGCCGGAAAAGGCGGAAAAATCGACCTGAATCCATGAAGACGGCCGAAAAAACACCGAAAAACGGAAAAATAGTGCTTGACAAGCCTAACTCTGACGGGTAGAGTTTATAGTTTATTTCACACGAAGTCTTTGTCCGAAATTCAGTTAATTTCTTTACCAGGAACAACTTATATGCCGAAACAGAAAACGCACAAGGGGCTGTCCAAGCGGGTCAAAGTGACCGCCACCGGCAAGGTCAAGCGTAAACACAGCAATGCCGGGCACCTGATGAGCACCAAGCCGGCCAAGCGCCGTCGCCGGTTGCGTCAAAGCACACTGGTTCAGGGTGTCAAGGCGCAGGCGTTTCGAGCTGCTTTGGGACAGTAAACAAACAATTCAATCAAAGCGGGGCGGCTTCTCGGCTCTATCAGCTGCCGCAGCGGACCCCGGCGCTAAACACAGAAAGGAAATGCTGGTATGCCACGCGTACGTAAAGGTGCCGCAACACGTCAAGCGCGCAAGCGCGTCATGAAAGAGGCCCGCGGTTATCGCGGCGCGACCGGTCGCAACTATCGGCGGGCCAAAGAGGCCCGAATCAATGCCCTGGTCAACGCTCGTATCGGTCGCAAACAGAAGAAACGCCAATACCGGGGGCTGTGGATTATCCGGCTCAACGCCGCCTGCCGGCAAAGAGACATTCGGTACAGCCAGTTTATCGACGGCCTGAAAAAGGCCGGCATCGCGCTGAACCGCAAGATGCTCAGCGAGATCGCCATTGCCGACGAAAGCGGCTTTGATGCACTGGTTCAAAAGGCCAAAGCGGCGCAGCAATAATCGCCTCATTGTTCGACGACGGGAGTGGCCGTGAAGCTTGAAGAGTTCTCACAGATCGGCAAACAGGCCCACGATGACTTAAACGCTGT
>PXAQ01000257.1 GCA_003567095.1 Phycisphaerae bacterium | reverse complement strand
CATCCACCGGCAAAAATGCTTGAACGCCGACAGATAGAAATTATGCGTCCGCTGCGAAAAATCCCCCGCTCTCAGTCGCGATTGCAGATAGTTCATCAGCTTGCTGCCGGTAACATCCGACAACACAAGAAAATCGCATTCATCAATCGTTTTCGATAAAGCCGCTTCGGTGATTATGGCGTGTTCGGTGTCGTCGCCGATATGCTTGCGAAAGTCGGCCAGGTGGTCTTTCAGCAGTGTGCCCCGTGCGGCGCTGTGTCCGGCCACTACGCCCCATTCGGTCAGCTTTGTAATAATCCGCTTCGGCAATCCGTCAATCCATCTTTGAAGGTCTGCCGTTGGAATCTGTGCGGCCTCAGTGGTATGGCAAACCTCTTGCAGTTTCAGGGCGGTTTGCTCGGTCAATCGCTTGTCGGCAAATCCAGCCAGTCGGCATCGCTGCCCTCGAAATGTGAAATCGATATACCACTTTTGCGCCTTGCGTGTTTTGCCGTCCTGCGTATAGGTCTGCCGGTAAATCCTCATTTTTTGCCTCGCTTTCTGACAAGTTCCAACCCTAACAGCTTGCCGATTTTCTCGGCGGTCGGGAATGTGATGTTCCTTTCGCCCCGCGTGAAGCGGGATAATTGGCTTTGGCTTACGCCTGTTCGGTCCGCAATCTCAAGCAGCGTCATCCCGCTTTTCTCGATAGCTTCCCGCATTAACGTTTGCCACTCTGATTTGTTTTTTCTGTCGCTCATGAATGCCACCTTAACCAGTCTGTCGAATTATGTCAATATGCAATTTAACTTTTTTTCAATAATTTTCTGGTTTCGAAGGCGACCCTTTTTGTCATTTTTCCTCACCGATTGCCGTGTTTCTATAAATAGGAACGCGCGGGGCTTCCCGGCTCTCGGGTCGTCCGCTTGTTCATGATATCCGTGTGTGACTCTGTCGTTCATCGCTTCGGCTCCTGAATGTCGGTGTCGGCTTCGCTCGGTTCGGCTGCGGGTCTGGTCATTTTCAAAGTCCTAACGTCCTTAGAGAGATGAGAGTCCTTAAAGAGAGTAAAGACCTTAGAAGTTGGTCGGGGGTTAAATATTCTAGTCTCTGATGTCTTCTAATGTCTCTGATGTCTTCTGAAGTCTCTGATGTCTTCTGAAGTCTCTAAGGACAATTCTCGTTTATCGTACCGTTAAATTGATATCGGGTCGCTCGCACGGCGTTACCTTTTTGCACGACATCAATGATTTTCTTTTGTTCAAACACTCTTAGCACGCGACGCGCCCGCTTTTGCCCGTTTACCCTGTTAAGTCCCATCACCTCCGCTGCATCGTACTGCGAAATCCAGAAGGGTTGAGGATGCTGTTTTTGGCTCAACTCAAAGCAGACAAAGGCAAGAATCCGCTCCTTGTCGCCCCCATATCCATTGAGTTCGGCAATCGTCTGTCCTCCCACAAGTCGCGTATGCGCTGCGTCGATTATCTCAAACGGTATCCCGTCGCCGGTGTGGCGCGGTTTGTCCCAAACATCGCCCGCAATTAGAAGGACTTCTTCGAGCGGCATTTTATAGCCGACCTCATCGACTATTTTTTCCATCCAAAAGGCGTACCATACCCTGAAAACTGGTTCGGCTTCGTCTACCGTCTCGAAAAGCGGTCGAATTCTACGGACGAAATCAAAAACACCTTCACTGCCGTATGTACCGCCCGTCTTGAATCGCATCGCAGCGGTTTCGGGGTTGCACTTTCGAATGATTGCTTCGACCTGTTCGTTCATAACTTGGTCCTTAATAGTTCAGTTTCCGTTACGCTGACCGGATGATCTAGCTGGGCTCTTTTTTAGCCCGTCTTTTTTTAATGGGAGTACTTGGTCACATTTTTAGAGATCGCCGCTCCTGCGCAATCCTGGACACTCTGACAGGCATCTGGCGCAGAAGGGCAACGGCCCCCGCGCGTTTGCATTGTCCGTTAGCCGTCATTGCTCTGCCCGTCCTTCGTCGATGTCAGAAAAGTCTAATTCCTGGACAGCTTCCTTGACTTGCTGCCGCACAACCGCCAGAAATCCAGCATCTTTTTCTTCTTCGCGCAGCTCGTAGTTAAAAGCGTCAATGTCCAGCACACTGTCGATGGTCTCGGTCAAAATTTGTTGCAACTGCTCCGGCAACAACGCTTCAAGCTCGTACGCAAATTTCCCATGTCGTTCAACGAACTCTTTGTAGCTGGACGAGGTATTTTTGGCTTTCATCAACGGCGGCAGATTAAATCGTTCGATTTGCTCCGGGTTCAGTCCAGCTCGAACTACCTGTATCTCGTCGCCCAGCCCAAAGTCAGACCGTATATACTGAAGCGTGGTTTCAACGATTTTGATCCCCTCAGGATCAAAATCTGATAACGTCAGCAAGATCAGCTTATCCTTGCCAGACTCTCGAAATCTCTGAACAATTTTCCACCGCGCCGGCAGCGAGGGAAACCCCCGCGAGATGGTCAAGGGAATGTTGTAGCGGCCGCAGATCGGCTGGATGATATTTTGCACGGTCAGTTTTTCAGCAAGAATCTCAAAGTGGTGAGGTTGAGACTGCTGCAAATTCCTACAGTAACCCATCAGAAATTCGTCAGTCT
>PXAQ01000062.1 GCA_003567095.1 Phycisphaerae bacterium | reverse complement strand
TGTAAAAGCGGCTCAATACGTGATGGAGCATATGCCGGACGGTGGTCTTGCCGGCCGAGCCGGTGATGGCGATAACCGTGGCCGACAGTTGCCGGCGGTACCACCTGGCCAGTGTCGCCAGCGCGCCGACTGTGTCATTGACAATAAGGACGGGGGTTGTGTTATCGGACGGCATTGCCGGCGCATGTTCGGCGATGATACAGGCGGCGCCTTGGCGCGCGGCAGCGGCGGCGAAATTGTGTCCGTCAAACCGCTGGCCGCGGATCGCGACAAACGTTTGGTTGGGCAGGATTGCGCGCGAATCAATCGTGATGCCGTGAACCTGGGTGTCATTGACAGGGTATGTCGAGCAATCGGCGTCCAGAACGTTGATTAGATTTTTCAGGGTTGTCTGGATCATAGGTGGTCCATTGCTTCCAGTGCGGCGGCGGCGTCGCTGAAGTCCGTGCGCCGGGTGCCGATGATCTGGTAGGTCTCGTGGCCTTTGCCGGCGATCAGGATCACATCGCCGGGCCGGGCCTGCGTGACGGCCAGAACGATTGCTTTTTTGCGGTCCGGTTCGATCTGCACGACAGCGCGTTTTTGCGGCGAAAAGCCCTGGCAAATGTCATCGATGATTGCCTGCGGCGCTTCGGTGCGGGGGTTGTCGCTGGTGACGATGATCTCATCGGCCAGTGATTCGGCCACGCCGGCCATGCGCGGGCGCTTGGTTTTGTCACGGTCTCCGCCGCAGCCGAAGACGACATGCAGACGCCGGCGGCAGATTGGACGCAGCGTCTTGAGCACATTGGCCAATGCATCGTCGGTATGGGCATAATCGACAAAGACCCGGATGCCACGGCGGTCGGCGGCTGGCGAGATGACCGGTTCCAGCCGGCCCGGCACGCACTGCAGCGCCGACAAACCCCTGGCGATATCCGTCAGGCTGAAGCCGGCGGCCAGACACAGACCGGCGGCGGCCAGATGATTGCTGATATTGTGCATCCCGCACAGCGGGGTCGTGACCTTTTCGGTCACCTGGCCGAACTCGAGGTCAAACGCGCTGCCGCTGTCGTCCATTTGCCGGATGTGCGCGATGACATCGGCCGGCTGCTCGATGGCGTACCACAGAATGCGGCGTTTGATCCGCCGGGCAATCGTTTGGGCCGCTTCGGACTGGGCGTTGAGCACCGCCATGCCGTGCGGCGGCAAGGCCTCGAACAGCATCGTCTTGGCCGCCAGGTACTCGGCCTGAGTGCCGTGATAATCCAGATGGTCGCCGGTCAGATTGGTAAAGGCTGCGGCGGTAAAGGCGACCCCGGCCAGTCGATGCTGGCTCAGGGCGTGGCTGCTGGCCTCGATCATCATATAGCCGGCGCCGTCTTCAACCATCTGGCGGGCCATGTGGGCAAGGGTCAGGGCGTCCGGGGTGGTCAGCGGAGCCTGAGCGGTGTTTTTGCCGGTGCTGTAGGCAATGGTGCCGATCAGCCCGCAGGGATGGCCGGCTGTTTCGATGACCGAGCGGACCAGGTAGGCGGTGGTGGTCTTGCCGTTGGTGCCGGTCACGGCCAGGTTGGTCAGTTGGCTGCTGGGCTGGCCGACCGACGCCTGGGCCAACAGCCCCAAGGCCTCGGCGCTGTTTTTGACGATGACGCAGTGGCCGTCGGCATAAGGCTCTTCGGCTACAATATACTGCGCGCCGCGCTGCAGGGCAGTCGGAATAAAGGCGTGCCCGTCGGATTGGGTGCCGCGGATCGCCACGAAACAGTCGCCCGGTTGGACCTGACGCGAGTCCGCACAGATCCGGACGTCGCCGGAGGCCGCCAAAGCCAATAACTGGGTAAATGTCATCTGTTATTTATGCCGCCGATACAAGGGATTATTAAACTCAAACTGACCGATGGTCAGCTTGAGTCTTCAAGAGACCTTATCATATCGGCTGCACAGGAATTTTGCAATAGGCGGCTATCGCCGAATCGGTTGATTTGTGGAGCTATACCGGTTGACACACCCCCCCCCTGCCCCCTCCTTGAAAAGGCGGGCGTTGGATTCCTTAGGCGTCACAACTCATCGATTCAACAATGTCGTCGTTTTCGCTGGCCCACTTGTCAAAGTCCTGCTCAATGCCCAGAAACGCGACATATTTTTTGAGGGTGTCAAAGTTGATTTCTTTCAGGCAGCATTGCTCAATGAGGTGAAGTTCGTAAAAATGCACATCCAACTTTGAACTGATTTGGCGCAAGGTCAGACGTTTCTTCTCACGATGTTTGTGGCAAAGTTGAGAAAGCGGGAGGAAACGCATCAGATGTTGGCCGCACATCTTTGCGTGTGTCAGATAATGAGCGGACTGGTTTTTTGTGCTGGCTCTGGCCACCTCGGCCAGACGCTTTGACGGCTCACTATCTGATGCAGGAACATGAACATTTTCACTTTTTGCGATCCGTAGCTTAACCATAAATGCCTCCTGAGATTAAGTTCCTGATATTCTCATACAGATCATTATAGTCGTTTATTTTTTTAATGCAAAGGATTCTTCTATAACTATCTGGCTGTATTTTATAGGACGCTAAATCAATATAATCGACCGTGTGAAGCAATAATTTCAAACTTTGATCCCTGGGCAGCTCGACCCCAGGAATTGCCGGATAAACAGGCCTTTTGCAAGGGACATGCAAGGTCTTTAATGTCCATCAATAAGTATCTTTTTTGTGCTTTTCATTAGGCGATGGATTATCGCTTGAGTCTATATCAAAATAGGGGCACTGTTTGCACTTCTGACGATGCAAAAAAATACGCCTGAAGCTGGCGGATTCATTTGAAATCATAGCACCAAACAGATAAAATACCCCTATGACTCCTTTAACAAAGCAAGAATTGGCACACTATTTTGACCATACCCTGCTGGACGCAACGGCGATGGAGGCCGATATTCGTCGGCTGTGTGATGAGGCGAGGGCCTATGGCTTTTATGCGGTGTGCGTCCAGCCGCGATGGGTTGGGTTGTGTGCGGATATCCTGCACGGCTCGGATGTCAAGGTTGTCTCGGTGGCCGGCTTTCCGTTTGGTGCCGAGACGACGCCGGTCAAGGCGCTGCAGACCGAGGCGGTCATTCGGGCCGGGGCCGACGAGGTGGATATTGTCGCGGATCTGGCCTCGATTCTGACCAGCAACGCCTCGTATCTCCAGCGAGAATTTAGGGCGGTGCTGCGGGTGTGCCGCAAAATGCGCCCGCCGGTGGCGCTGAAAGTCATTATCGAATCGGCGGCCCTGACCGACGAGCAAATCCGCTTTGTCTGCGGCATCGCCCAGGCGGCGGGGGTGGATTTTCTCAAGACCAGCACCAGCTTTCTGCCGGCCGGTGGGGCGCAGGCCGAGCATGTCCGCCTGATGGCCCAGGCCGCGACGCACTGCAAAATCAAAGCCGCCGGCGGCATCAAGACCCCCGACCAAGCCCTTGCGATGATCCAGGCCGGCGCCTCGCGCATCGGCGCATCGGCTTCGGTGCAGATCCTCGAGCAGTTCGAACCCGCTAATGGCCCTTCAGCGTGAACAAACCATCCTTTGCCGTCCGCATAGTCGTCCTGCCGGCGAGCACGTCGAGCTGTCGGCGCTGACACGTCTGATTGCCGACAAACACGATCCCGCCATCTTGGGCGCAAACGCGTCGGTGCGTGGCGTGAGCATCTTTGCCGCCGAGCCGGTTGAGGTCTTTGAGTTTCATCTCAGCGAGAACGAGCCGTTTGAAAAGCTCAGCCGCGTTTTATCCAAATACCGCACGCCGGATGACATGCAACTGCCCGCCGGTGTTTTTTGCGGCGGCTGGATCGGCTTTTTCGGCTATGAGCTGGGACGCTTCATCGAGACGCTGCCGCAGCAGGCCATCGACGACATTGGCCTGCCGGCTATTCGTCTGGGGTTTTATGATAAGGCGATCCTTTACGACCATCAGCGGGACACATTTTCCTTTGTCGCTGTTGATATGCAGGGCCGCCCGGTCGCGTCGACGTTTGCCACGCTGGCCGACTGGTTCGCCCAGGCAAAGCAACACCCCGATTCGGCCGAGTCGACTGATATGCCTGCTGGTCAGGCCGATGTCCCAGACGTTGGAGCCAATATGTCGCAGGGGCAGTACTTTGACGCGCTCGCTCAGATTAATCGCCATATCACCGACGGCGATGTGTACCAGATCAATCTTTCCCGCCGATTTTCGATGCCGTTTTTCGCTGGCGCTGCTGAGCTGTTTGGCCTGTTAAATCGCAACAATCCCAGCCCGTATGCGGCCTATCTGGCCTGGGACCGCTCGGCGGTGGTCAGCGCCTCGCCGGAGTTGTTTTTAGAGGCCCAGGGCGACCGCATTAGAACCTGCCCGATAAAGGGCACCCGCCCGCGCACCGGCGCCCTGCCGGATGAGACGCCGGCCAATCGCGCGCAGTTTAACGCATTGGTCCAAAGCGAAAAAGATCAGGCCGAGCTGGCAATGATTGTCGACCTGCTGCGCAATGACCTGGCGCGGGTGTGTGTGCCCGGCAGCCGATATGTCTCCTGCGCCCGCCGCATCGAGGCCTTTCCCACGGTCTACCATGCCGCAGCGACCGTTGAGGGCACACTGGCCGCCCCGCCCGGCCCGCAGCGCGTCGAAGCCCTGCTGCGGGCGACCTTCCCCGGCGGCTCGATCACCGGGGCGCCTAAGATCAGCGCGATGGAAATCATCGACGCCCTCGAGCCGACCGCCCGTAGCGTCTATACCGGCGCCATCGGCTGGATCGGACTGAACTTCGATTTGTGCCTGAACATCGCCATCCGAACCATCCTGATACAGAACGGCACAGCCTATGTCCAGACCGGCGGCGGCATCGTCGCCGATTCCGACCCGCAGGCCGAATGGGATGAAACCCTGACCAAGGCGGCGGCACTGCTGGCCTGTATCGCACAAAGCAGGACGCCTCAGATTGGCACGATAGACCCGTCAAAGAAGATTCGCGCTAAAACACGTCACTGATGGCTGCAGCCCTTATCGGCACGCACAAACGGGAAAACCTGATCACCATCGGTCTATGCTATTTTAATTTATACGCAGTTTTAATCGGGCGCCCCGATTTCGCGGCGGATGTCGTTAAGCAGGTTGATCGCTTCGATGGGGGTCAGCTGGTTGACGTCGAGGGTTTTGAGTTTGTCCAGGACCGATTTGTGGCGTTCGACAAAGAGCAGCTCGTCCGGGTTGACGGTCTTGTGACGAGCCAATTTGTCGCCGCTGGCCTCTTTGGCGAAGGTGCTTTCCAGGTCGGCCAGAATCTCGCGGCTGCGGGTGATGATCGAGCCCGGCAGGCCGGCTAGTTTGGCCACATGCAGGCCGTAGCTTTTGTCTGTGCCGCCGGGGATGATCTTGTGCAGAAAGACCACCTCTTGGGCCCATTCGCGCACGGCCACATTGAGATTTACCACATTGGCCAAAAGCTGCCCCAGCTCGGTCAGTTCGTGGTAATGCGTGGCAAACAGCGTGCGGCACCGGATCGCATTGGCCAGATGCTCAGTGATCGCCCAGGCCAGCGACAGCCCGTCATAGGTGCTCGTGCCGCGGCCGACCTCGTCGAGAATCACCAGGCTCCTGTCCGTGGCGTTGTTCAGGATGTTGGCCGTTTCGGTCATCTCGACCATAAACGTACTTTGCCCGCGGGCCAGCTCGTCGGCGGCACCGACGCGGGTAAAGATGCGGTCGACCACGCCGATGCGCGCCTCTTTGGCCGGGATGAACGAGCCGGTCTGGGCCAGCAGCACCAGCAGCGCGACCTGCCGGATATAGGTGCTCTTGCCGGCCATGTTGGGCCCGGTGATAATAGCCAGGTCGTTTTCATCGAGGCCGAGAGCCACATCATTGGGCACAAACTCGGCCCCGAGCATCTGCGCCAGCACCGGGTGCTTGCCCTCGACGATCTCCAGTTCCCGGCCGTCGGTGATCGTCGGGCGGATGTAGCGGTTCTGCCGCCCCAGGTGCGCCAAGCCGACCAGACAGTCGCACGTCGCAATCGCCTCGGCCAGCGACTGAAGCCGCGCAATATACCGGGCGCATTCGGTCCGCACCTGCTCGAACAGCTCCTGCTCAAGGACAATCGCCTTCTCGGCCGCCCCGAGCACCTGCTCTTCGTACTGCTTAAGCTCATCGGTGATATAGCGTTCGGCGTTTTTGATCGTCTGCTTGCGCACATAATCGGCGGGCGCCTTATCGGCGTGCTGATGGCTCAGCTCGATATAATACCCGAACACCTTATTGTAGCCGACTTTCAGCTTGTCAATGCCGGTGCGCTGGATTTGCCGTTGCTGATAGTCGGCTAGCCAGCTTTGCCCGTCTTTGGAAATCGACCGCAGCTTGTCCAGCCGCTCATCGAAGCCGCCGCGGATCACCCCGCCGTCACGCAGATGCGCCGGGGGCTCCGGCTCAATAGCCGCCTCAAGCAGGGTGGCCAATTCGTCCATACTGTCGCATCGGCCGCACAAATCCTCAAGCATCGCCGACCGGCACGCCGTCAGCGTCTGGCGAAGCGACGGAATCGCCCGCAGCGTCGCGCCCAGCGCCACCAGATCCTTGGGCGCAGCTCGGTACGTGCTGATGCGCCCAACAATCCGCTCCAGGTCGGCAATAGGTTTCAGTTGTCCTCGAAGTTGACCGGTTACCTCATCCTCACCGACAAGCTCGGCGATCGCCTCCTGCCGCGCGACAATCGCCTGGGCCTGGCGCAGCGGCATACAGACCCACGCCCGCAGCAGCCGTGAGCCCATCGCCGTCAGCGTCTGGTCCACCGCCTCCAGCAGCGTGCCCCGCGTCGACTCCGAACGCATCGTGCGCAGCACCTCCAGCGACCGCAGCGAGGTCGGATCAATCTGCAAAAACCGGCTCGGCTGCACCAGTCGAATCGCGGTGATATGGTTAAGTGCGGTCTTTTGTGTTTCGTCCAGATATTCCAGAATTGCCCCGGCCGCGCGAACCCCCTCACAATGCGCATCGATGCCGAACCCCTCCAGCGTCTGCGTGCCGAAGTGCTTGAGCAGCTTTTCCCGCGCGGTGTAGGGGTCAAAATACCACCCCGGGCGGTCGGTGATCACCGCGCCGGTCAGTTGACCGATCGCGGCAGCCAGCTTTTTCTGCTCGGCCTCGAACAGCTCGCCGCGGCACTCGGCCAGCAGTACCTCGCGCGGCCCGAGCCGAATCAGTTCGTCAACCACCGCCGACTCGGCCAGCTCCTGTACAAAAAAATGCCCCGTCGAGATGTCCGCCCACGCCAGCGCGGCGTTTTTGCGCCCTAGACTGACCGCGGCCAGGTAATTATCCTCCGCGCCGCCAGCAGCATATCGTCGGTCAGCGTGCCCGGCGTGACCACCCGCACCACATCCCGCTTGACCACGCCTTTGGCCTGCTTGGGGTCCTCGACCTGCTCGCAAACCGCGACTTTGTAGCCGGCCTGCAGCATCTTTTTGAGGTAGCCGTCCACCGCGTGGTACGGCAGCCCGGCCAGAGGGATGGGGTTGTCGCTGTTTTTGTCGCGGCTGGTCAGTGTCAGGCCCAGCACGCGCGAGCAGATGCGCGCATCGTCATAAAACGTCTCGTAAAAATCGCCCATCCGAAAAAACAGCACCGCGTCAGCATACTTTTGCTTGAACTGGTGAAACTGCTTCATCGCCGGCGTCAACTTGTCACCCGTCTTTGCCATAACCGGGGATTATAGCGAATTCCGGACATTTTTCAATACAATCTTAACAGCCTCATTTGCGTCATGTGTGAAAATATTTTCCGGCATGTTTTTGTGAGCCCCTGCAAGAGGCGTTATGTCGCGTAGCTGTGCAGGCCGGGGAATAATCGCGACAGATTGACCCACAGCAGGGTGATGACGATGGAGGCAATGCCGGCCAGGACCAGCCACAGGCGGGTGCGGAAGTACTGTTTGGGATGCACGATGCGCCAGTGGAAGTAGAACATATACACCAGCCAGCAGACCAGCGACCACAGTTCCTTCGGATCCCAGGCCCACCAGTCGCCCCAAGCCAGCTTGCCCCAGACACTGCCCAGCAGCAGCCCCAGCGATAGCAGCGGAAAGCCGGCCGCGGCCATGCCGTAGCTTTGCCGCTCGGCATCGATGAGCCGCTGGCCGCTGTATCGCCCGGCCAGGGCCGCTACTGCGGGGATGGCCGCGCGGGCCATTAAGACGTAGGCAATCATATACGTCGCCACATGCGGGCCAAACAGGAAGTGCTGCAGGGCCGGCGGCAAGTGTCGCGGCGCCGCGGAGAAGACAAACCCCGGCGGAAACATCACCAAGGCCCCGATAAGGGCATCCCCGGCGGGCATGACCCAGGATTGGCTTTTCTGCATCCGCTCGGTCAGCAGCGAGACCGGCCAGATGAGTACGCCCATCAGCAGAAAGACCTCAAAGAGATTCTGCATCGGCAGATGGGTGGAAATCACCCAGCGGATGATGTACGCAGCCAGCGCAGCGACAAAGGCAAACGCAAACAAGCCCCGCCCGGCGCTGGGGGTGCGTTTGATCAGCACGGTAATCAGCGCCGCCAGATACGCGGCCATGGTCACATAGATCAGCAGTCCCTGAATATCCCACTTAATATCCATTATTTCCCCTCCCGCCGTCTGCGGCGCCGCATCAGCGGAACGACCCAATACTGGCCGCACAGCCCGATGGTCAGGAGGGCATAGCCGAAAAAGACCATCCAGACACCGCTGTCGGAAACGACCTGTATGCCGCTGTAGAATCCGTGTTCATCCTGCCCGAAAGTGGTCTGGTAGAAGTGGTAGCCGTCGTAGTACAGCGGATGGTTGACACGAATGGTTTTTTGGGCCACGGTTTGCCCATCGCGCTCAATGCTCAGATCGCTTGTGTATTCCCGGGCAATACGCGGCGGCAGGAAGCGAACCAGGTAGGGCGCATCGGTAGGCATATGCGGATCAAACATTTCGAACACATAGTGTCGGAACGTGCGGCTGTCGGGCTGGATGAAGATGACTTCGTATCCCGGATTACGCCGGCCGGGGGGGCCTTCAATGCCCCGTATACCTCTTTCGTCGGTCTCAAGGCGAAGATTCTCAAAACGCCGCACGACATGGACTTTCGTCTCTGCCGCGTCGTCGAGCGGATAGGTGTACCCGGCTTTTGTGGGGACGCGGCCGATAAATCGGCCGTCGAGCGTGTAGATGCCCAGGCTCGGCTCGTCGTAGTAAGATACGGCCGTATCGTGCATGTGGACGGTAAACGGCAGTTCAAAGACGCTGGTTTGATCGTCCAGAAACACGCGGCGTTCGGACTGGCCGGGCCGCAGCATCATCATGCCTTTGATGGCTTTAGGCTCGGCGCCAACAGCGTCCCGCAATTGATGGGCCGCACGGGAGCCCCACATGCCGCCGAGCAGTACGGCGATGCAGCCGGCATGACACAACAGCAAAAAAGGCCGGCGCCGCAGCGACTTCCAGAACACAAAGCCGGCCGCAAAAACAACCGTCATCGCAACCCAGAACACCGCCAGCGGAGGGGAATTAAAAAACAGCGCCGCCCGCTCAGCGCCCAGAAACGCCCCGGTGATGCTGAACAGGATCAGCAGCAGCATAAAAAAAAGCCCGAGGTTCAACACCAGATACCGGGCTACGGTTTTATTGATACCGGCCATCGCTTATGTGGATTGTATATCTTTTATTGTGGGTATAAATACAGTAATCATCGTAGGTTAGCTTACCGCGGAGGGGAATCGAATGCAACAAAAAAATGTGAAAAATGCCCGGGCCGAGCGCGCCGGGCAGGACGTGCTCAGGGGTGAGCCATCAAGCTACGGTGGCGTACAGCTCGTGATCGCGGATTTCCTGGGCGACCTTGAACGCGGCGTCCAGAGACAGCGAAAAAACAGGATCAAGTGGGTCGTTAACGCGATGAGCCTGCAGGAAGCTTTCCGCCAGCGAGGTGGCGTCAAAAAATCCGTAGCTGTGAACCTTGTCACGCATCCAGTCAAGTATCCGGGCTTCGTTCATTGCAGTTCTCCTGAACCAAAAATCGCCGATCAAAAGCAATTTGATCTGGAGGTATTATCGGCGAATGGGTGGATTTTTGTTGAATCTTTTTAACAGCCTCGTTCGGCCTGAAAGAGAAAAAATTGCGTTTCGACGCAACGGTTTTGTACATTTTATGCGGTTAATTGTCTCAGGGGCGATAAAAGTCGTATTATCTGGGTTTTTTTGGGGTTTGTCCGATAAAAAGCTAAAGTGTTTCCGGACTCGGGTCGATAATAATTAATGACACAAAAAGCGGTTATCAGAACTGAAAATAGGGATTATTACAGCTAACCCCGGTTCGCCGGCAGGTTAAGGGAGTAACCGAACTATGAGGACAGTGGCGATTATCAATCAGAAGGGCGGATGCGGCAAGACGACCGTGGCGATAAATCTGGCCAGTGCGCTGGCGTCCAAGGGCTATCGAACCTTGCTGGTCGATATGGATCCGCAGTCGCACTGCGCTGTGGGCCTGGCGGTTCCCGAAGAGCAGATTGAGCAGAGTATTTACGATGTGCTCATCGGGGCCGGGCGCGGCGAGCCGATGCGGATCAACGAGATTCTCTGGCAAATCTGCGAGCGTTTTGAACTGGCCCCCTCGAGCATTGACCTGGCGGCCTTTGAGCAGCAGATGGCTGGCGTGACAGATCGGGAAAATTGCCTGCGCAAGGTACTGGACGACATTCGCGGGGAATACGATTATGTGCTGATTGACTGTCCGCCGTCGGTGGGGCTGCTGACGTTTAACGCGCTGCGGGCAGCCAGCGATGTGATCGTGCCGGTGGAGATGGGGTATTTCTCGCTGCACGGTCTGAGCCGGCAGCTTGAGACGCTCACGGTGCTGAGCCGTCAGTGCCAGCAGGGCTTTAACCTGATGGTACTGGCCAGTATGTATGACATCCGCACAAAGATGGCACGTGAGATTCTGGCCGAACTGAAGAAGAACTTCTCCAAGACGATGTTCAAGACGGTGGTCAATTTCAATACCAAACTCAAAGAGGCCGCCAGTCTGGGCCAGCCGATCAGCGAGTACGACCCGTCCTGCAAAGGATTTAAGGACTTTTTGAACCTGGCTGATGAGCTGATGGGTACCGATACCCAGGTCCATCGGGCCGAGCTGGTCAATTCACTCCAAGCCAAGCTGGGCGTTATCAGCGCCAGTGCCGAGGAGCTGCTGGCCAGCATCAAGCCCGAGCAGCAGCAGGTCGAAACAAATGAGTCGGCCCCGACCATCGAAGAAAAGCTGGCCGATTTCTACGGCGTGCATCAGATCAACGGCAAAGTGGTGTTTTCGACGATGTACCCGCGGGCCCAGACCGTTCAGGTGGCCGGTGATTTCAACGGCTGGAACCCGCAGGAGACGACCATGCAGAAAGTCGACGACAACGGCAAGTGGCAGCTTCAAGTGCCGCTGGAAAAGGGAACCTACCGTTACCGCCTGGTTGTGGATGGCCAGTGGCAGCAGGACCCCTACAACGAACTGACCGAGATGAATCCCTTCGGCGATATGAATTCCGTCCTGCAAGTCGATTAACAAGATTGTTTCACTGATTAAAGTTATATTTGGGCGATCGGGCTTTAGCGGCTCGGTCGCTTTTTTTTGGTGTGCCCGGCAGGGCACACTTGCTTGGGGGTGCAAGTCCCCTATGGGCCCGGTAGCGGGAACCATTAGCCGGACGGCAAGGGCTGTCATCGTGAGGTGCAGTCCGAAGGAAGCCGCAG
>PXAQ01000116.1 GCA_003567095.1 Phycisphaerae bacterium | reverse complement strand
TCGCAAGATACTGGAGGTGGTCATAAAACGGGATGACCGGATCGAGTACAAGGAGTTCGGTAAGGCTGACCCCGGATCGCTTGACCGCAAAGCTGTGGTGGAGCGCCTGTTGAAAAGCGGTCTGTGGCCTTTGCTTCGTCAGCGCCCTTATGGAATTATTCCAGATCCCGACGATACCCCCCGTTCAATTTTCATTTCAGGGTTTGATACCGCACCTCTTGCACCTGACTACGAGTTTGTGATGCAGGATAGCAGAACCGAGTTCAGGACGGGCATTGACGTTCTGAAAAAGCTGGCAGGTGGAAAGGTCTATCTTACCCTTAACGGTGAATATCCTCCCTCGGATGTATTTATGAATTTGAGTGGAATTGAGTACAACTATTTTTCCGGGTCACCCCCGGCGGGTAATGTCGGCGTACACATTCATCATCTTGATCCGGTTCATAAAAATGGCACCGTGTGGTACATCAATCCCCAGGACATCCTTGTCCTTGGCCGCTTGTTTCTCAATGGTATTGTTGATTTTTCGAGAATTGTTGCATTAACCGGGTCAGAGATTGTAAAACCTGGCTACTATCGGTCAATGATGGGGGCCTCGGTTGATACTCTGATAAAGGACAATCTAAATGAAGGCAACAACCGTTTTATTAGTGGCAATGTTCTTACCGGCACAAGAATTCCATCGAAAGGATTTGTTGGTTTTTACGATTCGCAGATAACAGTGATACCGGAAGGCGATAATTACAGGTTTATGGGTTGGGCGTCACCCGGTCTGGACCGGTTCAGTGCTTCACGAACATTCTTCTCATGGCTGATGCCAGGAAAAGAGTACACTCATGACACCAACTATAATGGCGGCGAGAGAGCGTATGTCATGACGGGTCAGTATGAAAGTGTTTTGCCTATGGATATTATCCCTCAACAGCTTGTTAAAGCTATTATTGTTGAAGATGTCGACAAGATGGAGAATCTGGGCATATATGAAGTGGTTGAAGAGGACCTTGCCCTTTGTGAATACGTATGCACTTCAAAGATTGAGGTACAGACACTACTCCGGCGCGGGATAGAACTTATGATTAGAGAGACCAGCTGACAAGTTAATGGGAGTGTCAAAAGAGTGAAAAGATATTTATAAAACAAACTACAGAACAAGTGAAGTTATTCAGGAAGCAGATTGATAAGATAAAGCCTCAATTTCAGAAGGGCGGCCGTTTTGAGATGCTGCGATCGACCTTCGATGCATTTGAGACGTTTCTTTTTGTGCCGGATAGGGTCACGTCAAAGGGTGCTCATATACGAGACAGCATCGATATGAAAAGGACGATGATTGTTGTAGTGGTTGCCATGGTCCCAACCCTGTTGTTTGGCATGTGGAATATCGGACACCAGCATTTTATCGCAACCGGGGTTGAGGCGGGGTTCTGGCAGGAATGTATACACGGACTGATCAGGGTATTGCCCATTGTGCTGGTCTCTTATGCAAGCGGACTTACGGTTGAGTTTATTTTTGCCCAAATACGGGGGCATGAGGTCAATGAAGGGTTTCTGGTAACCGGTATGCTGATATCCCTGATTGTTCCGGTAGATGTTCCTCTCTGGATGGTTGCTGTTGCCACTGTTTTTGCAGTAGTAATAGGCAAGGAGGTTTTTGGAGGCACGGGCATGAACATTCTGAATCCGGCTCTTACGGCACGGGCATTTCTGTTTTTTGCATATCCAGGTTATATGTCGGGTGACTTTGTGTGGATTAGCGGTCTGCTCAATGGAGAAGGAATAGTCGACGGCTTTTCCGGGGCCACACCGCTTGCCAATGCTTCTCTGGGAAATATTGAGGCAATGCCCTCATCAATGGCAATGTTTATGGGAACCATACCCGGTTCGATAGGTGAGACATCAACGGGTGCAATACTTATCGGGGCTCTGATATTATGGGTGACAGGGGTGGGAAGCATGAAAATTGTGGCGCCAGTATTTATGGGTGGACTGGTTATGGGATTTATTCTGAATTTTTTTGCTGTGAACCCTTTTATGGAGATTCCGGCATGGGAGCAGCTGATTATGGGTGGATTTGCCTTTGGGGCAGTTTTTATGGCTACTGACCCGGTAACTGCTTCACAGACCGAGAAGGGCAAGTATATTTATGGTTTCCTGGTTGGTTTCCTGGCTATTCTAATCAGGGTTCTCAATCCTGCCTACCCGGAGGGTATGATGCTGGCCATTCTGCTTATGAATGTGTTTGCACCCCTGATCGACCATAACGTGATGCAGGCGAATATTAAAAGAAGGCTTAAGAGGACAGCAGCAGGTACGAATTGATAATACACAACCAAAGATGAAACAGAGTAACACCTATATCTTCCTTTACGCTTCGGCAATGGTTGTCATTGTAGCCGCTGTGCTTTCGGTAGTTGCAACCGTCCTGGCGCCATACCAGGAACAGAATATTGCGATTGCCAAAAAACTTGATATATTGAGAAGCGTTGAAAAGGCCAGACTTGTGGCAGAGGTACAGGACCGGAATGCCTACGTGGAAGAGGAGTATGAAAGATACATCGTTGAAAGTTATGTAATAGACCATCTTGGCGAAAGAAAAGAGGGTATCGACGCATTTGCT
>PXAQ01000066.1 GCA_003567095.1 Phycisphaerae bacterium | reverse complement strand
CGTAGCGATTTTGCGTCAGCCGCAGCGTTTGCCGCTGGATTTCGACATTGGCCCGGGCATAGTGCAGCCGCATCTGGGCGGTGCGCAGCTCGATATAATTTCGCGCCACCTCGGCAAACAAGCTCAGCCGCACATCGTGATAATCTTCCCACGACCGCTCCAGTTCCGCATCGGCCGCCTCGACCGAACGGCGAATCCGGCCGAAAACGTCGATTTCCCAGAACGCGTCAAACCGGGACGTGTAAAGACTCTCCCCGCTCGGCGGTGGGCTGCCGGGAATTGCCTGCAGACCTTTGGCGCTGGCCCGCGTCCGTGTGTAACTGCGCGAAGACTCAAGACTTGGAAGCTTTTCACCGGCCGCAAAGGCCCGCAGCGCCCGGGACTGCTCAATCCGTGCCAGGGCCGCCTGCAAATCCAGACTGTTGGCGTCGGCCTGTTCGATCAGCGAGATCAGCACCGGGTCGTCAAAGGCCGTCCACCAGTGCGTCAGCGTCTCCGGATCCACATGCGCCGTCACATCCTCGGCGCTCCACTGCTCAGGCAGGTCCATCTGCGGCCGCTGGTAATCCGGCCCGACCGTACAGCCGCCCACGGCCCATACGACCACGGCCACGGCGGCGATGCCGCTGCTGAATCTGAATGTCTTCATCCCTAAAACCTTTTTAAAGAGTATTAACTCAAACTGACCGATAAACTACAACAATTTACCTTAACCGATGATGATTAAACATCTTGCAAGACATTTAAATCGTTCGTAAAAATGCTATCCGCCAAAGGCGGATTCCACAATTTTGACTTTTGCACTTTAATTTTTGACTTCTCAAACTGACCATCGGTCAGTTTGAGTATTAAAAATAGCTGGGGTCCTCGGCCCGCTGTCCTGTCATTTAGCCGGCGCCGCCAGATACACCCGAAACATCTTCAGCAGCGACGCGGCCTCGCGTGTCGGATTAAACTCACCCAGTTCCGGAACCATACACAGCGTCCCGACAATGGCCCGCTGAAAAAATGTCGCCGTTTTTTTCGGATGCACCGCTTTAAAGTCGCCGCGCTGGATGCCGGCTCGAATAATCTCGGCCAGCAGCCGGTTTTCCTGATCAACGTGATCGTGTTTAATCGCCATGTCAATCTTGCAATAGATCTGAGCCTGATCCAGAAAATCAAAATAAGCGATATTTTCCGAAAAATACGTCAAGGTCGCTTTCAAATAAGCATCCAGCTTGGCCGCAGGTGTCTTGGCCGGCTCGACAGCCTCCCGCTGGCGCTGGCGAATCCGCTCAAAAAGACGCACCGCCGTATAGACCATCAGGTCGTCTTTGTCTTTAAAATAGTTATACAATGTCCCAGTTGCCAGGTTGGCCGCCTTGGCCACCCGCTGCACCGTCAAACGTTCAAACCCATCCTCTGAAAGCACCTGCAAAACCGCCGCATACGCCGACTCGCGCATAAGCCGCTCGGCCAGTGCGTGTTTCTGTTGAGCTATCTTTGCCATTATTCGGTAGATCCTGTCTTCGGCTCGTCAATGAACAATGATTCATAATACTGAACACAGATTCACGTTACAAGAAAAAAATGTAAAAAAAGTCAAAAAAATAGGATGAGCCAAACATAACGAACCTGCAGGCGGCAGTACAAATCACCCTATTGGACGCTCTTTTCGTCGTATTTTAGGGGCCAACTGCAGGATTGACACAAAAATAGGGATAATTGTGGTATGATTTGACCGCACAGGTCGCTATGATGACACACTTTTGGACAGGTTCAATTCCACTATCGGAGAATCCGGACATGACAACACCTCGATTGAAAGATGTTTTGAAAGCGAAGCGTTTTGCGGTGACCGCCGAGCTGACCGGCGGGCCGGGCTACAAGGTCGATCCGTTTGTGACGTTTCTGCGCGATTGGCAGGCCTCGGACAAGCAAGTGCCGGAGGGCTTTGAGTTTGCCGGCATTACCTTTCCGCAGAATCCCGGCGGCACGGCCAATATCGATCCGACCGATGCGCTGGCGATCATGGACGCCGAGGGCCTGCTGGACGGGTTGGACTACATCCCGCACATCAGTTGCAAGGACAGCAATTCTGATGCACTGGCCGCTTCGCTGGTCGGCTACCGCGCCCGCGGGGTCCAAAGTGTCCTGGCCCTGACTGGCGATAAGCCGCTGGCGGCCAAAGGCGTTTTCCAGGTCGAGGCGGTGGGGCTGCTGGCGATGATCCAAAATCTCAACCGCGATGCCCTGCTCAAGTCCACACCCGGCCGGTGGGATGCGGTGCATCGGTTTTACCCCGGCGCCGCGGTCTCGCCGTTTAAGTACTCCGAGGCCTCGCTGATGCAGCAGTATTACAAAATGGAAAAGAAAATCGCCGCCGGGGCCGAGTTTCTGATCACCCAGGTCGGCTGGGACTGGAAAAAGTCCGTCGAGCTGATGCGCTACCTGGCCGACAACGGCATCGACATCCCGGTCATCGGAAACGTCTACTGGCTGACCACGCGCACACCGGCGCCGCGGCTGATGCACGACATCAAGCTGCCGGGCTGCTATGTCAGCGATGCGCTGCTTGGCCAACTGCAATCCGAAAGCGTCGACGACCATATTGAGCGCGCCGCCCAGCAGGTGG
>PXAQ01000238.1 GCA_003567095.1 Phycisphaerae bacterium | reverse complement strand
GAACCGATGACGCGATGCGGGCGGGCAGCTCGGACTTTTATGTCGCGTATCTATTCCACGCCAACGGCCAATACAGCGGCAGCCGGACCGAAACCCGACGTATTCTGGGACAGAACTTTTTAAGCAAATATTCGTATTTTTCCAAGGTCGAATGGCAATTTTTCGGCAACACCGCAACGCCGTTTGGCCTTCAGCGCATCTACCCCGACCGACAGGACATGGTTCAGGCCTCCGAGCGGCTGCTCAATATCCTGCTGCCGGTGCTCGAAGAGGACCACTGGCCGGACTGGGATGCGGCAAACAGGGATGATGAAAATTCATAAAAGAATACTTTTGGGTCGATATTTCCAACGCCCATGAAAGGTTTTTAAGATGGCTAAAAAATTAAACAAAAAAGTGGTGATCATCGGCATCAGCGTTCTTGCCCTGGGTGCAATCGCAACAGGTTTTCTGGGGATTCGCTATATGCGCAACCGCAACCCGGAGCTGAACCTTCGCCTGGCCCGCGAGGCGCTGGCCGAGCGTGACTACAATCGGGCCCGGCGCCACATGGGGCGGGCCTACACCCACGGGCCGACCGACGCCTACAAGATTGAACGGCTGTTTGAACTGGCCCAGCTGCATCTGATTGATGATGACCTCCAGGAAGCCAACTGGCCCAGGGCGCTGCGCAGCTGGAATACGGTGCTGAACATCGATCCGCGAAACACACAGGCCCGCCGGAATATGCTTGATTATTTTTATGAAATGGCCGACAGCGGCGCCGGCGCCGCCTGGCAAAACGTCTACGAAAATGCATCGGAATTGCTCGATATCTATGCCGATCGCGACAGCGAGCCGGACTCGCAGCTGCTTGCGGCCTATGGACGGGCTGCCCTGTTCATCGCACGACAAGGCGGCACAACCAACCCCGACGACTATGTAACCGAGGCGATCGACACCTTCGAAGCGTTAGTCGAACGCGAGCCGGGTGTTCATTCGCATTATTCGTATTTGGCCGAGGCGCTTTTGGTGCAGGGCAATTTGCAGGCGACTGCCGGCATTATGCGCGCCGAAGAACGCGCCCGGCAGGCCGCAATGCAGTGGCTGGACGCATCGATTGAACAATCCGAAAACAAAGGCGCCGCAATCGCAGCCCGTTACCGACACGAAATACGGGCCTCGGCTGACGATCCTGATGCCATTGAACGTATGCGTGCCGATATGGAAGAGTATCTTCAGACGCTGCCGCCGGACCCTGAGCTTTTGACCGTCCTGTCGCAGACCTACGAGCTGCCCGGCAGGCACGACGCCGAGTCCAGCTTGAATCGCGCAATCGAAACGGCCCGCCAAGCCCATCGCCTGGCACCGGAGGAATTTGAATACGCCTATCGGCTCGCATCGCTGCTGTATCGCAAGGGCTCGGCCTTCGGCGATGCCGCCTCAATGGACGACGCGCTGGGCCTGGCCAATGAGATGCTGACCATGCGGCAAACCCGGCCGGTTGCCGGCCCGCGCGAACGACGCAACCTGCACAATCGCAACGCCGTGGATGTCTTTCTGGCCCGCTGCTATCTTGAACACGCCCTGGATCGGCCCAATGAAGCCGACACCTGGACACAGAAAGCCCAGCCGCACGTTGAGCGGATTTCTCAATTTTACGGCAGCAGCGAGCATCTTGCCGTTCAGCAATGGCAAGGCATTCTGGCGCTGGCCAGCGGTGAGCGAAATCGGGCCATTCGGCTGCTTCATCGTGCCTACGAACAGGCGCGAGCGTACGACAGTCCCGGTGAACCGTCGACAGTTGACCCGGTACTGTGTGCGGTGCTGGCTCGGGTCGCACGCGAAGAAAATCTTATCGGCCTGCAGCGCGAATTCCTGGAGCGGGCCCTGTTGAACCGTAACCGCATTGTTTCAGACAAGCCCGAGTTGGTTCTTGACTACGCCGAAATCATGACAAAGCACCAGGGATGGCGTCCTGCTCTCTCATCGGCTCAAAGTTACCAGCAGCGATTCGGCGCCAATGAGCGCAGCAGACAAATTGTTTTCGACGCTGCGCTGGCGCTTGGCGAAACCGAGTATATCACCCGGGCCATTGACGCGCTTGACGACGGAAGCGATCGGCAGAAGGCAAAAGAATTGCGTTTTGTCTCGTCGCAAATCGCCCAACTTTCACGTCAGCTTGCCCGGCTTGAGCTGGACGCCCAAGACCAGCAGGACATTGACGCGCTGCGCGAAGACATTGACACCTTACGTCCGCACCAACAGCAGCTTCTCAGCGATCTGCTTGCCTCCGCACCGGAGAAAGTCGAGCTTTCGGAACTGAATTCTGTCATCCTGCATTACGCTCAGAATGACAACATCGACGAGGCCGCAAGGCTGCTGGACGCCTACCTGGCGCATGACCCTGACGCGTTCTCCGTGCAGGTACTGCGCCGTCAGCTTGATACCCCGGATCCATTGTCGGGGATATCTCTCGATCAGTACAGAACGATCCAGTTGGAGGCCGCCGCGCATCTTAGCGATGCCAAAAAACAGGCCATGACCAAGGCCGAGCTGTATCGGTCCTGGGGCGAGTATGACCAGGCGCTCGAGATGCTGGCACAAGTTGCCCAAGCCGATCCGGACAACGATGCGGATGTGATTCGCAAACAATTTGAACTCGCGATTGATCGCGAGGACATTGAAATGGCCGAGCGTCTTCAGCAGGTCATACGCAGAGACAATCTGGATGATTTTGAAGGCAACTTAGCCGCTGCACAGGTCGAACAGCTCAAAGGCAACTACTCGCTGGCGCTTCGCCGCGTAGACGAATGCATGGCCATTAATCCACTGATGAGTGATGGCTATTTTATCAAAAGCCGAATTTATCAAGCCATGAATGACCTTGACGCCGCGGCTGAAAACAGCCGGCAGGCCACCCAGGCCGATCCGCTGAACAGTCTTTATGCCAGGAACCATGCCTCGCTGCTGTTTGAGCGCAACACCGCCCTGGGCACGCGCGTCACATCCAGCCAAGAAGAGGAATTGCTTCAGGCCATTACGAATGCCATCGCGCACAACCCCAACGAATGGCAGCTTCAAAGCGTCTATGCCGAAGTGATCAGCGACACCGCACCGGACCGCGCGATCGCCATTCGCCGGCAGCTTCTGGAGCGGCATCCCACAGTTACCAATGCCGTCATGCTCGGCAATATGGCGATGCGGATGGCCCGTGAGCAGCGCGATGGGCCCAAACAAAGCGGCCTGATCGAGTTGTCCGGCCAAGCCTACAGCCAAGCTCTGGAGATCAATCCCGACAGCGAAACCGCACGGGCCGCATACGCCGATTTTCTGCGTCAGACGCGTCAAAGCGAGCAGGCCGAAGCCCTTCTTCGCGATGACAAGCATCTGCTCTGGCGCTACCACCTGCAAGGCGGCCAGTACGACGAGGCCAGGGCCCTGCTCAAAGACCTCTATGAAGCCAATCCGGATGATATCAACATTTTGCGCGGCTTGGTCCTGGTCGCCGAAAGGGCCGGCAATCGCGCGGAATTGAAGCACCATCTGGATCGCCTGGCGGCGCTGGAGCATGACAAAGACGGCCAGTTGTGGCTGATCCAGAAGTACCTGGACGGCGGCTATGCCGATACGGCAAATCGCAAACTGGTCAGCTTCAAAGAGCGGTATCCCGATGAGCAGGTTACCCTGCTGCTGGAAGCCTGGATTCAAATGACTCATGGACGTCTCGAGGATGCGCTGACGCTGACCCATCGATATCTTGAATCGGACATGCATAATGCCGGGGCGTGGCGACTGCGCGGACGTATTCGACGGCTGATGAACGATCCGCAACAAGCCGTTGACGACCTGCGACGCAGCAAAGCGCTGTCCCCCGATCCAACGGTCAGCATGGAACTGGCGATGGTCTATCGCGAGATGGGCCAGATCGATGCGGCCATCGGTGAGTTGCGCAGCGGACTGCAGGAGTCCCAGCCCCCTGTCCAGATGCGCCGTCTGCTCGAATCGATTTATCAGGAAAACAATCGAACAGCCGACCTGCAGCGTTTTTATGACCGGACGATTGAGCAATTTCCAAACGACCCGACTTGGTCCATGCGCGCCGGCCGGTATTATCTGTCGATTGATCAGCCTGACCGGGCGATGCCCTATCTGAATCGCGCCTGGTCGATTTACCGCGAACACGATGCGGTAAATCCTGCCATCCTGGATCTTGTTCTCGAAGGAATGATCGCAAATCAAATGGTTGATAACGCCTTTGAGGTGGCCTCGACGGTGATCGACGGTCCGCTGGCGCCGCTGGCTCACGCCCATATGGGCACTGCACACTTCAAACAGGGACGAACCGACGCGGCTGAAGAGGCGTTTATGACGGCACTGGATAAGGCCGGGGCCAATGACCAGTTTCAAGGCAAGATTCTTGCGTTGATTCTGGAAACGGTCGGCCAGGACTTGGCCGTTCGCTGGATCCAGACAAATCCCGACCACTTGCCCAACCGGCTCTTGAGCTACCATCTGGCGGCGCACAACGAACAGTACAACCGCGGTTTGACCGTGATCAGCCAGTGCCTGGCCGAGGTCACCCCCGATCAGCCGGAATGGACAAACTTTTCTCTCAAGAAAGCCAACCTGCTCGTGCGGGCCTTTATCAAGACCGCTGATCGCGATTATTTGGTGCGTTGCATTGATGTATTTGAGGATATCCTTGAACGCCATCCGACCAATCCCTCGATTCTAAATAACATGGCGTACCTGCTGGCCACCAATGACCAGCAGCTCGATGTGGCCCTGCAATACGCACGGCGTGCCCACCAGGTGGATCCGGACAACCCTGTGTACCTGGACACCTACGCCTATACACAATATAAAAACGGCCATCTCGAGTCGGCCCATCGCAATCTGCTGCGGGCGCTGCAACTGTTCGAGGTCAACCAGAGGCCCGTACCCTGGGATGTGTACGATCATCTCGGCCAGGTCTATGAATCACTCGGCCAGACGAGTATGGCGATTGATAATTTTCGCAATGCACTCAACACTGAGTCGGATATTCCGGAAAAGGAACAGCAACGGCTCAAGCAGCGGATCCATACACTCGAGCAGCAAGCAAATACATTACTATAATGAATCAATCGATCAGGAGATCTACTTATGGATAAATCCATTCAACGTCACGGCAGCAAGGCTGTCGCGCCTGTCGGCCATCGCCCGATGCCGGCCCCTCCGGTCGGCACCATGGCCCCCGGTACGAGCATGACCCCCAAGGAAATCATGGGCATCATCCGCCGGCACCTCTGGATGATCATTTTACTGACCATTCTGGGAACCATTATCGGCGGGGCGTCCTGGTTTGTACTGCGGCGCACGATGCCCCGGTATACCGCCGTGGCGCATATCGAGGTTCTGCCGCCCATCCAGCAGGACCCCAGCCAGATTACAACCATTCAGCCACAGCGGGATATCTACTATCAGTTCCGCGCGACCACAGCCGATCGGATGACACGGCAGAACGTGCTTCAGGAATTGCTGCGCCATGACACCATTCGCGAAACCAACTGGTTTCGGCAGTTTACCGAAACCGATGAAACCGGCACGGTCGTCAGTGAGGCAGGCGCTGTTCGCAAAGCCCTGCGCGATCTGGATCGCAACTTCCGTGTCTCTGCGCCGCGCGACCTGACAGTCCTGGTCGTATCCATGCGGGCCGCCAGCCCGCGCGAGGCCCAGCGGATTGTCAATACGGCCGTGGACCTGTTTCTGCGCGACCAGCGCGAACGAGCCCGCCGGGACACCCGCGAACTACTGGCCGAACGCACCGGCCAGCGCGACTCAATTCGGCAGTCGCTTGAAAATCTCCAGGACGAACTCGACAGTATTCGCGATGGATCCGGCTTTGCCCGGCTGGATACCCGGGGCGCCGGTAATTTTCGCGACTTTATGGATCAACGACTGAGCGACATCGAACGGCAGGTAACCCTTTACAACAGCGAACGCGGAAGCCTGGAAACCGTTCTGGAAACATTGCGGCAGCGTGCTGAAGCGCTGGAATTCGACGAGGCGGTACGCGAACAGATCGAGCGCGACCCAGTCGCACGACAAATGCGCAGCAGTATTGCGTCAATGGAGCCGCTTCTTGAACGCCAGCTTGCGCGGTTTGGCGAGGAACACCGCGCCGTCAAAGAAACCCGCGCCGCACTGGAACAAATGCGATCCGATCTGGTCTATCGCCAAAATGAGATTGCCGAAATTATCCGTCAATCCAACTACATTCATGCACAGGATCGAATGGCCGCCTTGTCCCAGCAGCTTGAAACCACCACTCAACGGCTTCAGGAAGCCCGGTCCGAGTACCAGGATATCGACAGGGTCCGTGCTAATTTTACCCGTGTGGACAGGCGGCGGGAAGAGTTGCAAAACCAGCTTGAAGAAATGAATATAATGATCGAAAAACTCAACACGATGGACAGAGATCCGAGTATCCATAAGCTGCGTTCTGGGGGCCTGGCAGCCGAGCCTTTGGAGGTCAGCTTTCCGCGGCTAAGACTGTTCCTGCCCGGCGGATTTATCCTGGGTCTTCTGGGCGGGCTGGGCCTTGCCTTTGCCATCGAGCTGCTCAACGATCTGCTGCGAACGCCCAGCGACGTCATGCGGCATATCAAGATGCCGCTGATGGGAATGGTCTATCATGCCGACGACGACCGGGACCTCGAAGACGCGGACCTCTATCACATCTTCCGCGAGGCGCCCTATTCCATCACCAGTGAGTGCTACCGCCAGCTCCGCACCAATCTGAAATTGTCCGGCGAACCGGGCCGGCCGCACAAAACCCTGCTGATTACCAGCCCGGCCGCCGGCGACGGAAAAACCACCCTCGCGGTCAACATGGCTGGCTCGATGCTTAACGAGGACAAGCGCATACTGGTGATTGACGCCAATTTCCGTCGACCAATGAGCAGCCGCGTGTTCCCCCGAAGCGAGGAAAACGGCACCCCCGCTCAACAATCCGATTACGGCCTGAGCAATTACCTGATGGGCCAGTGCTCGGATGAAAAAGAAATCATTCGACCCGGTGACATTCCGGGGCTGTTTGTGATCGACGGCGGACCGCTGCCGGCCCATCCTGCCGAGCTGCTCAGCAGCGATCGGATGCAGGCCCTGCTCGAACGCTGTAAGGACGAGTTTGATTATGTCATCATCGACGGTCCGGCGATGGTGGTCAGTGACGCCAGAACCCTGGCGGGCCAGGCCGACGGCACCATCGTCGTCTTTAACGCCGAAACCACCCACCGCGGCGCGGCGATCCGCATCCTGCGCGAATTGAAGCATGTCAACGCCAACACCATCGGCACAGTCCTGATGGGCGTGCGCAGCCGAAAAGGCGGATACTTCCGCGAAGTCTATCGATCCTATCACAATTACCAAAACGCAGGGATTCAACAGCAGCCGGTACATTCCTGAGGCCCTGAACCCAAGACACCTGTAGAGGAACTCGCTATGACCAATACGTTTCTGGTAACCGGCGGCGCGGGCTTTATCGGCTCCAACATCTGCCGCCGGCTTGTGCGCGAAGGCTGCTCTGTCCGGGTTGTTGATAATCTGCTGACAGGCAAAAAAAGCAATCTGGACGATATTCTGGATAAGATCGAGTTTATCGAGGCGGATATGGGCGACCCTCACGTCGCCCGCCAGGCCATGCGGGATATCGACGTCGTCCTGCATCAAGGCGCCGTGCCGTCTGTGCCGCGCAGCGTGGATGACCCGGAAACGACCCACCAGCATTGTGTCAACGCCACCTTCACGCTGTTGCTGGCCGCGCGGGACAGCAAGGTCAGGCGCTTCGTCTATGCCGCCAGTTCCTCGGCCTACGGCGACAGCCCGACCATGCCCAAGGTCGAGACCATGCTGACCAACCCCAAGTCGCCGTATGCCGCGGCCAAGCTGTTCGGCGAATACTACTGCAGCGTCTTTGCGCAGGTGTACGGGCTGGATACCGTCTCGCTGCGTTATTTCAACGTCTTTGGCCCCTACCAGGACCCGACCAGCCAATACGCCGCGGCCATCCCGGCCTTCGTCACGGCCATTTTGCGCAATGAATCGCCGACCATCTATGGCGACGGCGAGCAGAGCCGCGACTTTACCTATATCGACAACGTCGTCCAGGCCAATCTATGCGCCGCCGCTGCCCCCAATAAAACAAACGGCGAAGTCGTCAACGTCGCCTGCGGCGACAAAATCACTGTCAACGCCATCATTGCGATGATCAACGAGATGACGGGACAATCGGTCGCCCCCAACTACGACCCGCCCCGCCCCGGCGATGTCAAACACTCCCTGGCGGACATCCAGAAAGCAAAAGCCCTCATCGGCTACGAACCGGTCGTGCAATTCCAGGACGGCCTGCAAAAAGCTATCGCATGGTATCGCGACAACCTGCTATAAGTTCGACAGGATGTTTTCCAATGAGATAACCGACTGCGGCTGTTCAGGCAGACAGTTTTTTGAATTTAACAAAGCTTGCGATGGCGGCAAGCACATAACCGGCCAGACAGAACAATAACCCCGGCCCAAACCTTGCCTGTACTGCCTGCACTAACAGGCTGATTGTGATCACCCCGCCCAGAACAAACAGAAACATCTGCAGCAGCGACATCTTGTAAAGATAATCCTTGGGGGTAATAAATACCGGCAGCGCCGCCAGCATCGAGATCACCAAAACCGCCCATCCAACAGCGCCGTAGTCAGAACCGGCCTGATACGCCGACGTTCGTAACCCCGGCATACGGATAAAGACCCACGGCAGAAAGAAACCGAGGACCACCAAACCGATGCCCACAAGCGTCATTATATCCAGACGCGAAAATGTATCCTGCCCTCGCATCGCACTGGAACGGCCCAATGCGTCAAGCAATTCGGACGCTTCCCGGGAGCTGATCTTGCCTTCCGCGACCATCTTGAGCGTTTTCTGCCGTTCCTCCGACGTCACAACCCCACCGGCGCTGTGATCACCGCCGGCAACCCATCGGAGAAACTGAACCATCAAAATAACAGCGGCAATTGCCGGAATTATCAGATATAAAAGGGCAATATGCACCGATTCCAGCACTACATATGGATAACCGATATGCAACGATGATGGGCACGTTAATGAACGAATTCCCAAAAACGCTGGAATCGGCATGATTAAAAACACCATACAAATTGAGGACAACACCGACAACTTAAAGGCCAACCTGAAAAGCAGATACAACCCTACCGGAATAGCGATACAAATAAGAAAAACCAATAAGCCGAGAGGTGCCATCTTACCTTCCTTTCTTCTGGATTTATGTCTGATTTTTCAAGAGACTTGCGGCCTCTTTAACGCTCATCTGCCCTTTATCGATCGCCTCCAGGATGTCTTTGCGGCTGAGCTTTGTGTGCATCGGGGCGATGGTTTCCGACTGCTCAAGCATTAGATTAATGGTGTCGAGCATCTTATTGATCGTCGGATAGGAAATGCCAAGCTCCTTTTCGATGCTCTTTAAATTTCCGCGCTGGGCCAGGAAAACGACAATAAACTTCTGATATTCAACAGGCAGCGAAAACACGCCCTCCGACCGGAACGACCCCCGAACCTCACTGCCGCAGCCGGTGCATTCGAAACAGGTTACCTTCACATTATCCCCACAAAAAGGACAGCTTGCAGGGAGTAGCATATTGTTTGTTTTCTTTTCCATAGTCGAAATCTGATTAATATACCTGTATTTTAATTAATATTATTGATTAGTCAATTAAAAATATTAATTTTTTAAAATAAAATTCTCTGAAATTCAAAAACAGATATTTTCTAAACAGCACATTTCACCAACTCGATTGGATATAAACCGGACAAGTTCGCATTATTTTTTACTGGACAGGCTTTGGCTTTATTCCTGTGCGATCTTCACCTCTATTGACTTTTTTGAGCGGTTTTCGTATAATTAGAATTTTGAGATCGGGTGATGCCAAAAAAAGCCGAAAAATCCGATATAACGATCCACGTGATCCTGAACCGAGCCGACGGCCTGAGACAAGTGTTGTGGGAACGTATCTCTACTAAGGGCCTATGTTTATCGTTTTACAATGACGCGCGCGAAGCCCTCAGCCGTATGCCCCGACCCTTACAGACAGACAAGACGCTGGTCATCACGCGCCCTGAATGCCTTTTGCGTGATGATATCCGGGCCTTCGAGGCGCTCATCGGCAACCACAGGATACACGTGTTGCTTTGGCTCGGGCGCGAGTACGACTTTAATTGGGCCAAACGCTTTTTCGAAATGCCCCATGTTTCTGTGATCGACGACATCGCCCAGCTTGATGCGGCCATGCGGCAGTTTGAACCGCAAGCATACGGCCCTGGCCAAACAACTCCGGACCGGCAGCACGAACCCATACGTCGCCGGCCGCGATTGCGGGTCTCTATCAGTGAAGAAGAATTAAACGCGCTACGGGAAATCATCTTATGAATCTTTCGCATCCATCGCCGACCGCCGGCAAAACAGTCTTATGGATCGGCACAGGCTCGCCCGCCGCGTCGGGCCTGGTGCAGTCCGACAGCGTTCAGATCGCCCGACAACCCTCCGTCGCCCAGGCCATCGCCGCCATGCGCAGCGAACATTTTGACTGCGTCATCGTCAATGCCGCGGCCCTGCAAACTCATTTCGAATCGGCCCTGTCAGCGCTGCGTCAGGCTGACCCATCGGCGCAGCTTGTCCTGCTGGCCCAAATGGCCGAAGAGCCGCTGATCGTCGAACGTATGAACCGCACCCGCCGGCCTGGGCAACTGTTCGACGACTATGTCATTAGTCCAACCCGCCTGGAAGATATCCTCACCGACACCCGCAAACCGGCCGAGTCGCCCATTGCAGCCCAACAGCAAACCGAAAAAGACAAACGCCTCGCGGCGCTGGAGCAACTGGTGATCCAGGACGATCTGACCGGCCTGAAAAATCGCCGTTACCTGCGTCAATTCCTGCCGCAGGTGCTCGCGCTGGCCCGCCGCCATCAGCTTCGAGTAACTCTTCTGATTTTCGACATTGACGACTTTAAACACTATAATGATGCGTACGGCCACGCCACCGGCGACAATGTCCTGCGACAGGCCGGACGGATGATTCAGCACTGCTGCCGCAGCCATGACGTCGTTGCCCGTCTGGGCGGCGATGAATTTGCGGTGGTTTTCTGGGATTTGCCCGCCGAAAAACCCACCGACCAAACCGACCCGACCGCTCAAGACCGCCGCAGCGCAGGCCTGGAGCACCCCCGTGAGCCGATCTTCATGGCCGAGCGGTTCTGCAGCGAACTGGAGCAGGCCGGCTTTGATTTCATCGGCCCCAAAGGCAAAGGCTCGCTGACCATCAGCGGCGGACTGGCGACCTTCCCTGCCGACGGCGACACAGCCGAAGAACTGCTAGAAAAAGCCGATATGGCGATGCTCGAAGCAAAACGCAGCGGCAAAAATCGCATCTACCTGGTCGGCCGGCCCACATCTGAATAATCGTACACGCTTTCCTCCAGGCCAGCCCCGCTGACCGGCGGCGTTTTCGTCCCGCCGAAAAGGCCCCAGTCCGCTTGCATTTTTGACCCGCCACGGATATGATACCCAAACCGGCATCCGGGCATACGAGCACCTTTTACGGACAATCGTTTGAATACGCATAACTTCGACATCCTCATTATCGGCGGCGGACACGCCGGGGCCGAAGCGGCCTGGGCGGCCTCACGACTGGGCGCGCGCACCGCCCTCTTGACGATGCGCCGGGACACCATCGCCGCGCTGAGCTGCAATCCCGCCATCG
>PXAQ01000014.1 GCA_003567095.1 Phycisphaerae bacterium | reverse complement strand
GACGAATCGCGGCTCAAAGCAGGCGACCTGCTGCAGATCGGCCCGATCCGGTTTGTGCTTCAGATTGACGGCCAGCCCGATACGTTTGATTCCTATCTGACCGCCCCGGACGAGGCAGCCGACAAGACCGCCGTCAGCGGCGAATTGAACGAATCCGACTCGCACGAAAGCTCCAGCGAGACTGCGGAACTACTCGATTCGGACTACGACATCGGGGCCGAAAACGAGATCAGCGAGAAATCCTGAGCCGGATCGCCCTTGCCTCCGGCCCGCTGCGGCGGTATAGTGCGGCGATGGACAAGGACTTGAAAAACTTCACGCCGGATGAATTGCAGCGGCTGGTCGAGATGTTCGGACAAAAACCGTTTCAGGCCGGTTATCTGTTTACGTTTATCCACCAAAAAGGCGCCGCCGATCTTGACCCGATCACCCCCCTGCCCAAAGACTTCCGTCAAACCCTGACCGCCCAGGGCTACGTTATCTCCTCCCTTGCCCTGACCGAGCAGCACAGCGACCCGGACGGCACGCGCAAATTCGTCTTTGACCTGCCCGGCGGCAGCCGCATTGAGACGGTCTGCCTGCGTGACGGGGACCGCAACACGGTCTGCCTGTCCACCCAGGCCGGCTGCCGGATGGGCTGTCGGTTCTGCGCGACGGGCCAGCTGCCCTTTGACCGCAACCTGAACGCGGCCGAAATCGTTGACCAGGTCTACCAGGTGCGCCGCCTGTGCGGAGCCGTGCACAACGTGGTGTATATGGGCATGGGCGAGCCGCTGGACAACCTCGACGCGGTGATGCGGTCGGCGGCCCTGCTGAACCACGAAAACGGCGCCAATCTCGGTATCCGCCACATCACGATATCGACCTGCGGCCTGCCGGCAGCCATCGGCACACTGGCCGCCTGGGACCTGCGGCCGCGCCTGGCCGTCTCGCTGCACGCCCCGGACGACGCGACACGCCGCAAGCTGATGCCCGCAGCCCGCAAATACCCCCTCGACTCGGTCATCGACGCACTGCGGGATTACCAGCGTCAGACCGCCCGCCGCATCACCATCGAGTACTGCCTGGCCGGCGGGGTCAATGACACCGACACCCACGCCCGCCTGCTGATCGCCCGGCTCAAAGGCCTCAAGGTCAACGTGAACCTGATTGAGCTGAACCCCTTTGCCGGCTGCCCGTTTGAGGCCTCGCCGCCCAAGCGCATCAAGGCCTTTGCCGAGGTCCTGAAAAACGCCGGCCTCGAGACCGCCATCCGCTACCGCCGCGGGCGCAGCATCCAAGCTGCCTGCGGCCAGCTCGGCGCGGCACAGTTGGAGCACCCGTAGGGCTCCCAAAGTTCGTCGAACGCGATGTATACCCTCAAGGGTATAAATAAAGATATCTATCAACGAATTGTAAGGTGTGCTGATGACTACAAACGAAACGCATAAGATGGCGGTTGAAGGTCTTCTATGCCTCAAAAGAGCAGTTCGAGAGGAGCTCCAAAAAAAAGCTCTGCTTGGCCAGTATGTCATAATTAACCGAGATGGTAAAGCGTGCCGAATTTCTGCGCAAGAGGCATTGAAAATTGGACAGTAAACTGTACAGACAATCGTGTAAACATCACCATGTCCGCTGCCGCCGCGGGCGCCGCATCCAAGCTGCCTGCGGCCAGCTCGGTGCGACACAGTTGGAGAACCCGTGAGGTGGATTTTGCCGACGACACACAAAACATCAAAAAAGGCAAAGGTTTGTCGTTTTAAAATTTTAAAAAAACACAGATTTCCATTTTTTTTCTTGACAGTTAGTAGCATATACTATTTAGTATCATAAATTACACAAAGGCAGACGCATGAAGATGAACAAAAAGACGTGGAATGAAACGCTGGATACGTTTTGCGGGCGATGCCGGCAAGCGGGGCTAAAGATTACGCCCCAGCGTGTGGCGGTGTACAAGGTGTTGGTGCAAACGGATAGACACCCGACGGCCGAAGAGGTGTACAAGGATGTCCGCCGTGAGTTGCCGACGATTTCGCTGGATACGGTCAACCGGACGCTGCTGACCCTGGCTGATATCGGGGCGGCGTTTATCGTCGAGGGGACCGGCCAGCCCCGCCGCTTTGACGGCGGTCTGGAGGCCCACCAGCACTTTCGGTGTGTCAAATGCGGAAAAATTATCGACTTTGATTATGAACCCTATGAACAGATTGCCCCCCCACCGCACCTCAAAGGTATGCGGGTGCTGCGAAAAACAGTCTATCTCGAGGGGTATTGCAAGGGGTGCAATATAGACAACTGAAGACTGAATGGTTTTTGGTATAAATGGATCGTTTTTTAAGAAAGAGAGGTATGAATGTCAGTCAAAGGTACGCAGACGGAAAAAAATCTTTTGACCGCCTTTTCCGGCGAGTCCCAGGCGCGCAATCGGTACACCTATTTTGCGAGCCAGGCTAAAAAAGAAGGCTATGTCCAGATCTCGGCGATCTTTGCCGAGACGGCGGATCAGGAAAAAGAGCACGCCAAGCGGCTGTTTAAGTTTCTCGAAGGCGGCGAGGTCGAAATCGTCGGCGCCTTTCCGGCAGGGGTTATCGGTACAACCGAGGCAAACCTTCAGGAAGCGGCCAACGGCGAAAATTACGAAACAACCGAAATGTATCCGG
>PXAQ01000151.1 GCA_003567095.1 Phycisphaerae bacterium | reverse complement strand
GTGTTTGATCTTTCTTGAGGGTCGGGTCCCATGCAAGTATCCGGTGCGAACCTGGTCAGGCGGGGAACCGAGCAGCCATAAGTATCCGTGGTGCTGTGCGTGGCAAACCCGACCACCCTTTTGAATTGATTATTGTCGATTGACTATTGACTATTCAGGGAGGTTTTTTTCGTGACACCAGACGATTTAAAGAGAAGAACGAAAGATTTTTCCCACAGATGCGTCAAACTTGCATTGGCTCTGCCCGACAACCCGCTTGCCCGTCATATTCAAAACCAGCTTTTTCGAAGCTCCACCTCTGTCCCGGCCAACTACCGCGCGTGTTGCCTGGCGCACTCCAAGGCCGCTTTTTGCTCAAAAATGAGCATTGTCATTGAAGAAGTGGACGAATCGGCTTTCTGGATTGAATTTTTGATTGAAGAAGCTATACTCCCGTTAGATAAATGTAAGGCGCTGCTTGACGAGGCTCAAGCGTTGACATCGATTTTTGTCGCCTCGCGAAAAACAGCCCGAAAAATAGTCAATAGTCAATAGTCAATAGTCAATCGATATGGCTTACACAGTACTGGCACGCAGGTATCGTTCGCAGACGTTTGACGACGTTCTGGGTCAGGATGCGGCGGCGCGGACGCTTCGCAACGCGATTGCCGGCGGCCGGGTGGCGCATGCGTACCTGTTCTGCGGGACACGGGGCTGCGGCAAGACGACGATGGCCCGGATCCTGGCCAAATCGCTGAACTGCCTCACGGCCGACGGGCCGACCGCAAAGCCGTGTTTGACGTGCGATAGCTGCATCAAAATCAATACCGGCGACGACATCGACGTCATCGAGATCGACGGTGCGTCCAATACCGGGGTGGATGATATCCGCCAGCTTCGGGAGAACGCCAGCTACCGTCCGGCGCGTGCTCGTTTCAAGATTTACATCATCGACGAAGTCCATATGCTCAGCACCCCCGCATTTAACGCCCTGCTGAAGATTCTCGAAGAGCCGCCCGAACATGTCAAGTTCATCTTTGCCACGACCGAGCCGAACAAGGTGCTGCCGACGATCCAGTCGCGCTGCCAGCGGTTTGATTTTCATAATATCCCGCCGGAGGTCATCAGCAAACAGATCAGCAAAATTTTGGACGATGAAGGGGTTGCCTATGAGTCCGATCTTCTGGTGCATCTGTCGCGGCTGGCCGACGGCTCGATGCGCGATGCGCTGAGCCTGCTGGATCAGCTCATCAGCGCCGCCGAGCAGCCGCTCAACGCCCGGCAGTTGATCGACCTGATCGGCATTGCCGACCGGCAAAAGCTCACGCAGCTGCTGGCGGCCATCGCCGACCACAACGCCGCGGCCGTGCTGCAAAGCGTTGATGAAATGCTCGCCACCGGGCAAAGCCCCGCCCAGATCTGCGAGGCGCTGATTGAGATGATGCGCGAGGTGATGGTCTACCAGTACGCCGGCAGGGACAGCGCCCTGCTGACGCTGACCGCCCAGGAGCGGGCCGATCTGACCGATCTGGCTGAAAAGTTTGACATCGCGGGGCTGGTGTATAACATTACCGCACTGGAAAAACTCCACTGGACGCTGAAAAACAGCGAGACCAGCCGGGCGCTGCTGGAGGCGTCGCTGCTTCGGCTGGCGCTGAGTGAGCACTTTATCGGCATCGACCGGCTGGCCGAGCAAATCCGCGCACTGCCGGCCGGGGCGATGGATGTAAAAAAAAAACCGCTGACCGGACCCGTTAGCAACGCAGCCGGCAATGCGGTGGGCAGGGCCGGCCCTACGGTGGATGCAGCGATCGGCGGCGGCCAAATGGACGCCGAGACCCTGTGCCGGCAATGGCCGCAGGTGGCCGCGCGCGTGGGCAAGGCCGCCGGCGGCGGGCTGACCATGCTGCTGCCGCAGGTGACCCCGGTCGCCGGCAATGCCCAGAGCCTTGAGCTGATCTTCCCCGACAATGGCAACGGTCCGATGATTCGCAATATCTGCCAGGAGCGCAAAGCCGCCATTGAGAAGGAACTGTCCGCCATCGCCGCAAAGCCGATGCGTGTTGTGTTTGGCGGCCCTCACGGCCCAGCACCAGCCGCCGGCAGCGCAGCGACCGCCCCTTCTGCCAAAACACCGGACGCTGCCCCCCCGGGCGAACCGTCTGCGGCGCCGCCGGCGGCCAGGCCGACCCGCTCGCAGCGCAACGAGGTCTTAAACGATCCGCGCGTCAAGATGGTGCTGACCGGGCTCAATGCCCGATTGATTGATATTCAGAAAGCCGATCCGCCCGAGGTGCCGGCCGATGAGGTGCTGACGGACCCGGCCGAATCCGCGGAGTAGCCTATGAACCCTGCCTATACCAAAAGTCTTAATGAGCTGATCGAGCAGTTCGGCAAGCTGCCGGGCATCGGCCCCAAGACCGCCGAGCGGCTGGCGTTTCATATCCTCAAGGCCGAGCCCCGAGAGGCCCTGGCGCTGGCCGAGGCGATCGGCGATGTCAAACACAACATTCACCAGTGCCGCATCTGCTACAACCTGGCCGAGGCGGATGTATGCGCGATCTGCGGCGATCCCGGCCGCGAGCATGGCGTGATCTGTGTGGTCGAGCAGCCCAAGGATGTGATCGGGCTGGAAAAAACCGGCCTGTGCCGGTGGGTCTATCATGTCCTCAACG
>PXAQ01000011.1 GCA_003567095.1 Phycisphaerae bacterium | reverse complement strand
CGCCGTCCGCGAACAAAAATACGCCGGCATCTGGTTTCATCGTACTCAGGATAAGACCTATATGATCTTGATGGTCCACGATTACGAAGGCACAACTTATGCTAATGGCTTTCGCGCGGTGGAAGGCCGCCAAAGCATTGCCTTGCCGGATGGAATGTTGGCTACCAGCATCAATAATGCGGAACGTTTTCCTGTCGTGTTTAATTCCGCGGGTCGCCTTGTGATTCGCCCGGTGCGTTATAATGGGCTCCTGCCGTTTGCCCCGATGGCAGATCCTTATGATTCCGGCCATCCCGAAGAATTTGATGGAAATGTTGACAGTGTCAATCAATTTTCGATCAGGGATACAGATGAACAGGGATTATCCCGGACTCTGATGATAAGTCCCTACAGCGGCGAGCTGGTGGGGGAGTAATGAATTCAAAATTAAGAATTAAGCATTAAAAATTAATCTACAACACTGGATTCCCGCCTTCGCGGGAATGACACAACGTGATGGATAAAAAACGACGACAATTTGGGTTTTCGCTGCTCGAGACAATGCTGGCCGCCGGGATACTCGGCGTGGGGCTGGTCCTGATCGCAATGATCTTTCCGGTGGGCATCAAGCTGACCGGCCTGGCCACCGAGCGCACCTTCGGCGCCATCGCCGCCGACGAGGCGCTGGCCAAAATACAGCTCTACGGCTTTCCCGATTTGTCGCTCTGGACCACCGAACCTCATCCGGCCCCGGATAATCCGGAGCACATTGAAAGCGTTGATTATCTGACACTGCTGCAGATGCATTATGGCGTCGGACTTGATGGTGAGGAACTTAATAGAAACTGGTCGGAATTCCTGTATCCATCAAACGAAACCCAGGGCGACCGGCAGCATTATCACTGGTCGGCCCTGTGCCGGGCCCTCAATCCAAACCAGGTACAGGTGACCGTCTTTGTCACGCGCAAAGTTTCCCAGACAATGGACTGGCCTGCGCCGGTTCCGGTCAATGTTGATGTTGTTGATACAAGACAATTGAGGTTAGTGTCAACGGGGGACTCCGAATTATTCAGTAATGACGCGACGATTGTCGCCGATCATGACGGGCGGATTTATCGTGTGCAGGAATTTACAGCCAGCAACGGCATCCGAGACACACTGGTGTTGAATGACGACTGGCAGCCCTCGCCGGGGTCGCAGACAATCTGGGTGGTGCCGCCGGGAGTGGGCAGCTCGCGCAATCCCGTCGTCACCGTCCGGCAGGCTGTGCTGCCTATTCCGCCGCAACCCTAACGACTTTTTAACGTGTACGGCGAATGTTTAACTCAAAACTCAAAACTCAAAACTCAAAACTGACAACAGCGTTCACCATCGTCGAGCTGCTGGTCGCGATGACGCTGGTGGTGATTCTTGTTGTGCTGTCCAGCGTAATCTTCGCCGCGGCCATCAACGCCCATCGCACTGCCGATTCGACGATGGAGATCACCCGCCGCGCCGGCGTTATCGCCGAGCAGCTCAAAAGCGACGTCCGCGGCCTGCGCAAAGACGCCCCGCTGGCCATCTGGTTTGAGAATGTCGGCTTTGACACGACTGATGATGGTGAAATTGACACTTACCGCCGCTTCGACCAAATCCTCTTTTTCGCCAATGGCGACTTTCAAACCATCAAACAATATGACAGCACCGGCGACGGTCAGCCGGACAAAACCGTCTGGGGGAATGTCTCACGCATCCAATACGGCCACGCCTGGCAGGTCGATATGTCAACAAACAGCTACGTGAGCGGCTACAGACCCGGAGTTGAAATCCCTCCTGGAAATGAATTGCCTCAATCCCGTCTTCTTGCCCGTCGCGCCCATGTGCTGACATCGGATACAGATCTCCAGGTTTTTCCAGACCCGATGCAGTTTGAAGACACATTTGTTCCAGCACGGAACAATCGGCTGGAATACGATACGTTGTCTGTGGCACAGTGGAAGAATGTGCTGCAGTTTCCGGACAACAGCAATCATTTTATTTGGACCTCATTTTCCAATCAACCCGATGAGACAACCGGTCGGCCGATGATCGATATGAGTCAAATTGAGACCCTCCACCTGCTGCTCAGTAAACAGGTCAGCGATTTTAAGGTGCAAATGGCCTATCGACAGGAAGATGTCGTCGGTGGAAGCTTTGAAGGTGTGCGGTGGTGGCCGAGTATCAATCCGGCGGGCGATGGTTCTGTGCCATCAGATTTTGCCGTTGCAGGTGGAAATTCTCTTGGACTTTTTTTTGAGATGTCAGATGTGACTGTCTTGGGGTGGGACATGGCCGCAGATTATGGATTTGTTGAAGACTTTTATCCCCGTGCCTTGAAGTTTACGTTTACGATTCACGACGAGAAGGGCCTGTTTCCCGACGGTCGGACGTTTACGCAGATTGTGACGATTGATTGATTTTACCATAAAGTGCATGAAGCAATAATCTGTCAATGACTTCGTGTTTTTCGTGTGCTTTGTGTTGAAACGGAGAATAAATATGCAGACAATACAACAAAACGGCAGGCGGCAGGGCGGCTCGGCGATGATACTGGTCGTGGTGGTCACGGTGCTGCTGGCGGTGGTGGGCGTGATCTTTATGATGGTCTCGCGCATCGGCGAGATGCAGACCTCGGCCATCGCCGACAGCCGCGACCTCG
>PXAQ01000220.1 GCA_003567095.1 Phycisphaerae bacterium | reverse complement strand
TGAAAGACCCGCACAGCGGCGAGCCGCTGATGCGCCGGGTTGTATTGATCGCCAACACCTCGGATATGCCGGTGGCGGCCCGTGAGGCGTCCGTTTATACCGGTATTACGATTGCCGAGTATTATCGCGATATGGGCTACTCGGTCGCGTTGATGGCCGACAGCACCAGCCGATGGGCCGAGGCGATGCGTGAGATCTCGACGCGGCTGGAAGAGATGCCCGCCGAGGAAGGTTATCCGGCGTACCTGGGCGCCCGCATCGCAGCCTTTTACGAGCGTGCCGGGCGCGTCCAGTGTGCCGGTTCGCCGGATCGCGAAGGGGCCCTGTCGGTGATCGGGGCGGTCAGCCCGCCCGGCGGGGACTTGTCCGACTCGGTGGTGCAGGCAACGCTGCACGTGGTCAAGGTGTTCTGGTCGTTGCAGTCGCGGCTGGCCGAACAGCGGCACTTTCCGGCCATTGACTGGCTGACGAGCTATTCGTTTTATAAGCAGTATCTGCCCGATTCGTTTGAGGACAAGAGCCGCGGCAAGGAATTTGCCCGGATGATTCAGGAGGCCATGGTCATTCTCGAGCAGGAATCGCAGCTTGCCGAAATCGTGCGTCTGGTCGGCGCCGAGGCCATCAGTGCTCAGGACCGGATGACGCTGGAGACGGCCCGCAGCGTTCGCGAGGACTTTTTGCACCAGAACGCGTTTCACCCGGTCGATACCTACACCCCGATTGACAAACAGTACGCCATGATCGCGCTGATTTTGCACTTTCACGCCCAAGGGCTGGCCGCGATTGACAGCGGCGTCGAAACGGCCGAGCTGTTCAAGCTGGCGGTGCGTGAGAATATCGCCCGTGCCAAGTATCTGCCGAATGAAGAGATCGACAAGATTACCGCGATTCAGGATACAATCGACGCGCAAATCAAACAGCTCAGCCCGGTTGAAGTCTGATTGACAATTTTATGAATGGGAGTTTTCGATGTTAAAAGAATACAAGACGGTTTGCGATATTGCCGGCCCGCTGATGCTGGTTGAAGGCGTCCAAGGCGCCAAGTATGGACATATTGTCGATATTGAATTGGGCGACGGGTCGATCCGTCACGGCCAGATTCTTCAGGTCGATCAGGATAAGGTGATGGTGCAGGTCTTTGAAGGCACCGAGAGCATTAACGTCAACGATACCACCGTTCGGTTTCTCGGCAAACCGATGGAACTGGCGGTCTCGCGGGATATACTCGGCCGGGTGTTTACCGGCACCGGCGTGCCCAAAGACGGCGGCCCGAACATTATCCCGACCCAAAAGCTGAATATTAATGGTAATCCGATCAACCCGTTTGCCCGCGATTACCCCAATGAGTTTATCCAGACCGGTATCAGCACGATTGACGGGCTAAACCCTGTGGTGCGCGGCCAGAAGTTGCCGATCTTTTCCGGCTCCGGCCTGCCGCACGATGACATTACCGCCCAGCTTGCCCGCCAGGCGACAGTGCTGGGCAAAGGTGAGGACTTCGCGGTGGTCTTTGCGGCGATGGGTATTACGTTTGAGGCCGCTCAGTTCTTTATCAACGACCTGACACAGACCGGCGCGATTGAGCGCGCGGCGCTGTTTATCAATCTGGCCAACGACCCGGCCATTGAGCGTATCGCCACGCCGCGAGTGGCACTGACGGCGGCGGAGTACCTGGCCTTTGAGGAAGATATGCACGTGCTGGTGATCCTCAACGATATGACCAACTACTGTGAGGCGCTTCGTGAGATCAGCGCCGCCCGCAAGGAAGTGCCGGGCCGCCGGGGGTATCCGGGCTATCTCTATACCGACTTGGCGACCATCTATGAGCGTGCCGGCCGCGTCAAGGGCAAAAAAGGCTCGATTACGATGGTGCCGGTGTTGACGATGCCCGAGGATGACAAGACCCACCCCGTGCCGGACCTGACCGGCTATATTACTGAAGGTCAGATCATTATGAGCCGTCCGCTGTACCGCAAGGGGATTTTGCCGCCGGTAGATGTGTTGCCGAGCCTGTCGCGTCTGAAGGACAAGGGCATCGGCGAAGGCAAGACCCGAGATGATCACGCGGCGCTGTATAACCAGCTTTATGCCGCCTACGCACGCGGCAAGGAAGCCCAGGAGCTGGCGACCATTCTCGGCGAGGCGGCCCTGTCCGAAGAGGACCAGAAGTATATGCGGTTTGCCAACGCGTTTGAAGACCGCTATATCTCCCAGAGCTACTATGAAAACCGCACGGTCGAGCAGACGCTCGATCTGGGCTGGGAGCTGCTGAGTATGTTTGACAATGTGGAACTGAAGCGCATCGATCAGGAATTGATCGACAAATATATGCCCAGGTTTCGGAAAGACAAAGCCGAAGCATAGGAATGTCAAATGTCAAATGTGAGATGTTTGTGCCTCGTTTGGGTTTTGAGTTTTCGACATTAGATTTTTAGTTTGCCAAGGGTTCGACAATGCAACAGGTCAACGCGACACGAATGGAAATGCTCAAGCTGCGGCGGCGGGTGGGGCTGGCCGTCCGGGGGCATCGTCTGCTCAGCGAAAAACGCGACGAAATCAGCCGGCAGCTTGTCCAGATTGCCCGCACGCTCAGTGATCTGCGCAAAAAAGTCGAACATGAACTGCTTGAGACCACCCGCCGATTTATGATGGCCCGGGC
>PXAQ01000071.1 GCA_003567095.1 Phycisphaerae bacterium | reverse complement strand
CGATGGCCGCGGTCAGGGTGCCCTTGAGCAGGCTGGACCCGCTGGCGCCGCTGCCCTTGACCATCAGGCTGACCGGCAGGTCGATGTACCGCTTGAGCAGGCTGTCGGTGTTGACCAGGTCGTACTCAAAATTCTGCTCAAGAATCGAGACCGCGTTCGGGTCGGAAACACACATAAAATTGACGCTGGTCGGGTCAATCCGCTCGGCCACATCGGTGAACTGCTTGCGGTTGAGCCCTTCTTCAAAGGTCATCTGCCGCTGCTCCTTGACCACTCCGAAATCATCGTTGTAGATGGTGATGGCCACCTCCCGTCCCGGGTCGGCCTGTCCTGCGGCACCGGTGATCATCATTATTACACCAGCTAATACGGATAGAATTCGACTTGTTTTCATGACACATACTCCCGAACTGAAATTGTATTGGGTATGAGGCAGAACGTTTCGGCCTCTGATAATACTATTGTATCGGAAAATGATCGATCCAGCGTAAACGTTGTGTAAAAACAATTTTGATTTAGCAGGTGTTTTATCTGGCAGCGCGGGCCAGCACATAGTCAACCAGCCCTGAAAGGGCAGTCTTTGCGGAGGTATCCGGCAGCGGCGACAAACTCTGGCCGGCACTGCGGGCAAAGGCCTCCGCCCGGCCAAGCGTGTAGTCAACGGCCTCGCTTTGACGGATGATACCGCGCAGGGCCTGGCAATCCGACCGTTCGACAAATCGGTCAAATTCGGCCAGGCGCCGGCTTCGGTCGCCTTCTCGCAGCCAGGCGATCACAGGCAGGGTGATTTTTTCGTTGAGCAAATCCGTGCCGAGGGTCTTGCCTTCACGGGTCGAGGACCCGAGGATATCCAGCAGGTCGTCAGTTATCTGGAACGCCATCCCCAGCGCAACGCCGTATCGCCGCAGATGCTCGCAGAGGTCCGGCTCGGCCCGCGATGCCAGTGCGCCCAGGCAGCAGCACGCCCCGAACAGCGAGGCGGTCTTGCCCTCAATGATCGCCAGATAGTCCGATTCGCTAAGCGCATGATCGCCTTTTCGCAGGTTCTGCTGCATCTCCCCGGTGCAGATCGCCTCGGCGGTCTGGCACAGGACCTCGGCCGCTTGCGATACATCCAGCGTCGCGGCCATCCCAAAGGCCTTGCTCAGCACAAAATCGCCCAGCAGCACCGCCTGCGTATTGCCCCAGCGCACATTGGCGCTGGCCGTGCCGCGGCGTGTGTGGGCCTGGTCGATCACATCATCGTGCAGCAGGGAGGCCAGGTGAATCATCTCGACTACAGCGCCCATCGTGATGTGCTCATCGCTCGCCGAGCCGACACACTGGCCGCTGAGCACCGTCAGGGCGGGCCGCAGCATCTTGCCGCCGCCCATATCAAGCCGGGCCAGGTGATCGCCCGCCGGCCAGGGCGCAGCGCCGAGCGTCTCGGCCATACGCGCGCGCACGGCCTCAAGCTCGCCGGCGACGGGCTGCAGCAGGGTGGATAACTCGGCAAAATGGCGGTCGGTTGCTCTCACACGCTCTCGATTCAGGAATGGGCCGCCTTGAAAAACATACGCCGCAGCCGTTTGGTGATAGCGCCCGGCTGTCCGCTGCCGATGGTTCGCCCGTCCAGGGCAACCACGCCGATGACCTCCGCAGCGGTGCCGGTCAGAAACAGCTCATCGGCGCTGTACAGATCGAACCGGGTCAAATCCCGCTCGATCACCTCAAAACCGGCCTCTTTGGCCAAACCGATGACCACTTTTCGGGTAATCCCGTCCAGCGAGCCGGCTTGAATCGGCGGCGTATAAATCACGTCATGCTTGATGATGAACACATTGTCCCCGGTCGCCTCGGCCACATAGCCCAGATGATTGTACATAATTGCCTCACCGGCGCCGGCGTCGAGCGATTCGATCTTGGCCAGGATATTGTTGAGGTAATTGAGGCTCTTGATCTGCGGCGGCAGCGCCAGCGGGTGGTTGCGAATCGTCGAGGCACTGACAACCTTCATGCCCTGCTCGTAGAATTCTTCGGGATAAAGCTGGATACTGTCGGCAATAATGATGATCTTGCCTTTCTTGCAGACAAAGGGATTGAGCCCCAGATCGCCGACGCCACGGGTGACGATCAGGCGGATGTAGCCGTCGCTGATGTCGTTGGCCTTGACGGTGGTCTCGACGGCCTCGGTCAACTGGTCGATCGGCATCGGAACCGGCAGGCGAATAACCTGGGCCGATTCGTAAAGACGCTTCAGATGGGCGGACAGCTCGAAAATCTTGCCGCTATAGACGCGAATGCCCTCAAAAACCCCGTCGCCATATAATAAACTGCGGTCAAAGACCGAGACGACCGCGTCTTTTGCGTCCACCAAACCGTCGCCAAGCCAGATTTTCAAGGCCATACCGTTCTCCGTAATTTGCGTCACTTATTAATTTTGAAACAAATTCATAAAGTATCACGGGGTTAGCAGCCCGTGAACACGGCCACGATGGCCATGCTACTTAATTATGCCGTCGCTCAGCCGTATCACCCGCCCGGCGCGGGCCGCGATGCGCTCATCGTGCGTGACCATCACAATCGTCTGGCCCGCCTGATGCAGGTCGCCGAGGACCTTCAGAATACCAGAGCCTGTCTGAGAGTCAAGATTTCCTGTCGGTTCATCGGCCAAAAGGACCT